>CAKVCF010000074.1 GCA_934725795.1 uncultured Clostridia bacterium
TTCTGCAACAAATCCACCGATCGTGCTTGATTCGTTTGCTGAAACGATTGTGCCTGTTGCTAAACTTGCTGCAATTGTGCCTTGATTTAATTTACCAACAAAACCTGCCATAACAACAGGAACAGTTGTTTCACCATCACCAGCACTGAGTTCAATTTCATTAACAGCTGATGTTGAAATGTTTGAAGCATTGCCAACAACAGAACCAATCAAACCAGCTGAAACACCATTTTCTTTGTTGTTGCTGATGCTTGAATTGTTGATTTGAACATTTTTTACAACTGCATTGTTTGCTTGACCTGCAAGCACACCAGCATTTGAGTATGAACCTTGAATTTTAAAACCATCAAGTTTCAAATTTTTAACGGTTGCACCATTCAATGAATAGAACAAACCAGCATTATCTGTTTCAAATGTATAGTTTGTGCCAACAATTGTATGATTTGCACCATCAAAACTGCCTGCAAATCCTGACCATGTTTCAGTTGTAGCATCAAAACCAATTGGTGCAAAACTGCTTAACAATGTGATATTTGATCTTAAAACATAACTAGCATCTAAAGCATATGTGTTGCCAATTTTGTTTAAGTCTTGTTCGTCTTCAATATAATAAGGATTGGCTTGGCTACCATTACCGATATGCACAGTGAATTTGAATTTTGCAAATTTTTTGTTGGTTGTTGAAATAACAACTTCATATTCACCACCAGTTTGAGCCAAATAATAACCTTTTGTAGTGTCATATTTGAAAGCGCTTACAGCGGCTTCATCACCTGCATTGTAATTATATTTTGTTTTGTTGGAAGGTTTTTTAACTGACTTGCCTAAGTCGTTAATAGTTACAATATCTCCAACATTGCAATAAATTTCTGTTGTTTGAAAGTTGATAACTTCGTCATTACGCAAAAAGTAGTAAGTTACCAAACCAAAACTTACAACAGTTACGATTGAAATTAAAAACACTAAAAACTTTTTCATATTCCCACCTTGAAATAAATTTTCGGTGATATTATACCGCAAAACGGCATTTTGTCAATACCTGCTTTCAATTTTTTTTATTTTATCCACTTTTAATCACAAAAAAACTTAAAAAACAACGTTTTTTTATTGATTTTATTAAAATTTTGCCAAATTTATGCTTTTTGCCACCTTTGGAAGAATACACTTTAACTTGATTTGTAACTAGATTTGCACATAAAATTCACTTTAATGTGAACACAAAAAGATTAAAAAGTTGTTACGCTTGCAAGATTTGTATAAATCGGTTTTAGTTTTTTTACCATAATAAATTTTTACAAACAAAAAAAAGGCTTTAACAGCCTTTTTAATTTTAGCCAGAAATGGCAATTTATTTTTTAAAGTCATTCCAACTTATCTTGTTTTGCAAACCGATTTATTCTTGTTTAGCCTTTTTACCTTTTGCTTTTTTTGTTTTTGTTTCAACCTTTGTTTCAGCTTCAGCTTTTAATAAATCACGGATTTCTTTAAGCAAGTCTTCTTGTGTTGGATTGTTCCTTCTTTCTTCTGCTTCTTTTTCAGCCTTTTCTTTTTCAGCCAAAGCCTTTGCTTCTGCCAACTCTTTTGCTTTTTGTTCTTCGTGTTCTTTCAACACTTCTTTAAATGTACGATTTTCTTGTTTTGCTTTAAGTTTAAGTGCTTTGCGCTCTGCACGAACTTCCTTTTTTGATTGTTGAACAATCACATCTTCCATTTCTTTAAGTTTTTTACGTGAAGCATTAACAACTTTGACCATAACAAACACACTCATTGCAATGATAAAGAAATCAATAACCGTTTGTAAGAAGTTACCATAAGCCCAACTTAATGTAACAACTTTAACGCCGTCAACAATTTCCCATCTAAGTGGTATGCTAAGGTCTGCCAAACTTGCAGCACCTGTTGCCCATGTGATAAGTGGCATAAGTATATCGTTAACCATACTTGAAACGATTTTGTTAAATGCAGTTGCTATAATCAAACCAACTGCCATATCAAAGACGTTACCTTTTGATATAAATTCTTTAAACTCTTTAAAAAACTTTTTCATAATTTTTCCTTTTGTACTGTTATTTTGTTCGTTTTTATATTGTTTTTTTGTAATTCGTCTATATTTTAGCAAACTAAAATTTCTTTGTAAAACAAAACGCCTATGTGCTTGTAAAATTTTTTATAATTTAGTATCATAGAGTTATGAAAATTGTTGGCAATGTGGAAAACACTGTGTTTAGGAACGCTGAAAACGGATATTCCGTTATCAATCTTTCATACGATAAAAAGCGTTTGACAGTTGTTGGCAACTTGCCAGAAGTTTATGAAGGTCAAACGCTTGAACTTGAAGGCTGTTTTATTGTAAACAAAAAATTTGGTGAACAATTTCAAGTAACAGAAGGCAAGGTTGTTGAACCTACCACCCTGCCAGCCATTGAAAAATATTTGGCAAGCGGCCTAATCTATGGTGTTGGCCCCGCAACTGCAAAAAAGATTGTTGAACAATTTGGTGAAGACACTTTAACTGTTATGGAATTTAATCCAGTGCAACTCAGCAAAGTTAAAGGCATTTCACGCCAAAAGGCTATTGAGATTTCAAACGCTTACAATGAAATGAAAGAAATGCAAAACGTTATTATGTTTTTGCAAACAAATCAAATAACCACCAATATGGCAATAAAAATTTATAATATTTATAAAGAAAAAACCATAGAAGTGGTTAAATCCAATCCATATCAACTTGTTGAAGATGTTGACGGCATTGGCTTTACTACCGCAGATAAAATTGCAATTAAACTTGGCATTGATTTATATGGTGAAAACCGCATAAAAGCAGGCCTTGTTTACACTTTAAAAACAGCCAGCGAACGTGAAGGCCACACCTATTTACCAAAAGCAAACCTTGTGCAAAACTGCATTGAAATTTTAGGCTTTACAGATGCTGAAACCAGTTTGATTGAAAAATGTATTGATTATTTACAAATTGAAGGCATGGTTAAAAATTTCACCTATCATAGTGAAGATGTAACCGTGCTTACCAAATATTATTATCAAGAAAAATATATTGCACGTAAATTGTGCAAACTTTCCATGAACCAGTTTGATGAAAAATTTAACTTTTTAGATAATATCAACCTTTATCAACGCATACACAAAATCCAACTTAATGATGAACAAACTGACGCCGTGCTTTCAAGCCTTAACAAAGGGGTTAGCATAATCACTGGTGGTCCAGGTACAGGTAAAACCACAATTGTACGCTGCATTTTGGAAATGTTTAAACAACAAGGTAATAAAGTTTTGTTGTGTGCACCAACTGGTAGAGCGTCAAAAAGGCTTACCGAAACCAGCGGTATGGAAGCAAAGACCATTCACCGTGCCCTTGAAATGAATCCAACCGAAGGCGAAGGCATTTTCCACCGCAATGAAAACAATCCACTTGACGCCGACATAGTGATTATCGATGAAGTAAGTATGGTTGATGTTACTCTGCTTTACCATTTGGCAAAAGCGCTTAAATCAACCGCACGCCTTATTTTGGTTGGCGATAAAGACCAACTTCCAAGCGTTGGTGCAGGCAATGTTTTGCGTGATTTGATTGAAAGCCGCAAAATTCACACCACTCAATTAGTTAACATTTACCGCCAAGGCAACGATAGTTTAATTATCACAAACGCGCACTTAATTAACGCTGGCAAAATGCCAGTTATTGACAATTCAAGCCGCGACTTCTTTTATGAATCTGGCAACGATTTGATGAAAAACAGTGAAACAATTGTTGACCTTGTTACAACACGCTTGCCAAATTATTTTGGATATAAACCAGAAAAAATTCAAGTGCTTGCCCCTATGAAAGCAGGGCCATGCGGCATTGACAATTTAAACAAACGATTGCAACTTACAATTAATCCGCACTTCTCTGGTGTGGAGTTAGCGACTGATTTTACAAAATTTCATGTTAATGATAAAGTTATGCAAATTCAAAACAATTAT
>CAKVCF010000075.1 GCA_934725795.1 uncultured Clostridia bacterium
AAATATCATTAACCACAGCTGCTGGCAAAGTTTTTACAATTTTACCAATGCGTTCAAACACTGCGTCATAAACGTTGCTGATTGCCAAACGTACATCGTTTGCAGTAATTGATGCTCGCGCCATATTTCCATTTTCATTTGTGCCAACAAATTCATAGGCATACATATCACGGTTGTAAAGTGAAGCAACTTCATTTTTGATTTTTTCTGCGGTTTGAGTGCTGATTTTTAAGCCATAGTTATCTGCAACAAAAGTTACAATGCTTTTGTCCATATCTTCACCGCCTAAAAAGTACATCCTGCCAAAGCAAAAGTTATACTCATTAAGCACTGAAATATCAGTAACATTTTTACCAATATCAACAACCATAATGTGTGCATGAGAATCAAAGTCTAAACTTGATTGAACGCAAACACTGTTAAACACAAATTCAACTTTATTTACGCCACACTCTCTTAACACCTTTTTGATAAGCAAAAGTTGTTGCTCATTGAGTGCACTTGGCACGGCAACCAAAGCATAAATGTTTGTAATAAGCAAATTATCTTCAACCACATTTTCTATGATTTTACCAAGCAAAAGTTTTGCCATTTTTTCGTCAACTATTTCGCCATTTTCAATTGGGCGGAAAACTTGATAATTTGTGCTTTTAGCATTGAACAATTTTTCAGCCTTTTTACCGATTGCATGAACTTTAACAAGCCTGCCATTTGTGGAAACTGCCAAATATGCTGGCTCTTTTGCCACAATGCCACTGCCCTTTTTGTAAACTATAATTTCGTTGCTGCCAAATTTAAGCCCTAAATCAATTCTAAACATAAATCCCCCTGTTTTGTTTGTTTATTCGGCTTTATAATATTTGCAAGTTTTTGCCATACACTTTCTTAAAGTCGCCAGCAATAGACATTGCTTGTGAAATTTCAAGTGTTGCATCACGTTCAACTTCAGTTTTTAATATAACTGTGTCGCCAAGCACATCACATGCAATATCTTTAACACTGTTTGAGCCTGTGATATTGAGCATTGTTGCCATTTTGATTATGATAGCAAGTTTTTTAACAGCATCTAAATCTTCATCTGTAACTAAATCTTTATATCTAATCCAGTCTGTTAAACTGAAATCGTCCACATTTTGACTGCTTGCAACAAAAGCTGCCAACAAAATGTCTTTATGATTTGCACCATAGATATTGCTGTTTAAAATAACTGGAAAGTTGTTTTTGATATAGTTGTCAAAAGCAATACGTTTGCCAGACATGCACATACTTGCTGCAATACGCAAAACTTTAACATATGGACGACTAAGTTTGTGCAAAACTTTAAGTTGTTTGTAAAGAATTACCGCCAAAGAATAGTTGCTATCTAAATTTGAGTTTGTTGGGTAAAATTCATTGATTGCACTAAGTGAGTAGCCAAGAATATCAAGCAATGGTTTTTCACCTGTTTGAGCAAGCAAGTTTTTAGCAACAATACCATACATTTCGCCATTTGTTGATACACGCACTTCACCACGCACAAATTCGTTGTACATAGCTTTTACAATTGCAATACCAACAGCAATCACATCTGCACGCTTTTCGCTGATGCCTTTAAGTTTTTTGGCTTTATCTAAATCTAAGCCACGAATAAGGTTATAAATGTTTGCAAAACTATCAGTTGTGATTGGATAGTTGTGTGCAACATCAATAGGATAACGTGTTGATTTACGGCTCAACTTACCAACAGACAAGAAAACTTCACCCAAACCAAAGAATTCACAATCTTCATCCAAATTATAAAGCCAGTCAAGTTTTTTAAGTTCTTTTGAAACATATTCAACAACCTTATCCATACGTTCTGTTATTGGAAGAGATGAAAATTGTTCAAGCAAGGTTACGCTACCAAATTGAAGAGAAACACTGTTTGCCACGACACGGCGGTTAAATTTGACAATTTCAGTTGAATAATCGCCAACTTGAATAAGCACACCACGTGTCATTGCAAAAGAATACATAATTGCGCTGTGCAATGCAGTAACTTGTTCTTCAGTTGTAAGCACTTTGAAGTACAAAGAAACTGTTTTATACACTTCATCTAAAAATGCAATTTGGTTGCGAGCATTTGCAATCACAGGGTTTGCATAGCAGATGTGATTTTCAATTTTTGCATTGTCCACAATCTTTCTAAAATTTTTCAAAACTGCAATAGTTTCTTGTATGCGTGCAGGTTTAATGTAACCATCACGTTCCATATCTTGAATAAGTTTCACTGGTTCAGTGATTTGTTGTTCAATGGCAAAAAAGCCAGTTTGTGTGCAATTAAAAATGGTGAGTTTTATATCATTAACACCTAATTCAAAAACTGCTAATTTATTGTTCATTTGTTTCTCCTTAAAACGCACTAACAGGCAAAATAAATTGATGATAATTTTACCTTAAAATTAATGACCTTTTACTATAACCTTATTTATAAAGTTACTTAGTTGTAACACTAATTTAAGTTATAGTCAATAGGTTTTTTAAAAATTTTTTTAACTTTTTTTGAGTTGTAAAATTCGGCATAAAACACTAAAAAATATTTAAAATATTCACATTAAAAAAATTAATTGAAAAAATATTAAAAAATATCATAAAAAACCTATAAAAACATAAAAAAATACGTATTTTTACGTATTTTTAAAATATTTTTTATAAAATTTAATTAATTTAATTTTAGTCGTTTTGCTTTTTAATTTTTAACAGAAATTTTTATACAATAAAACTTTTTTATAACTTTTTATTTTTTAAGCTTTAAATCAATTTTTCAATTTCATTCTGGAAGGAACAGAAAATTGAATTTTTATAATCTGGTTCAGCTTTAAAAACCATATTTTGTTTTGTTGTTGGATGCACAAATTCTAACTTATAAGCCCACAATGCGAGATTGCCTTTATGAGATTTGTCGCCATACTTAAAGTCGGCATAAATTGGTGCATTGAGTTGCTTTGACATTTGCACACGTATTTGATGGCTACGACCTGTTATTAAGTCCACTTCCACCAAACTTAAATTTGTATCTTGCCCATTTTCAACAAATTGTTTTGAAGATAAAACTTGATAATTTAAAATTGCTTCTTTTGCGCCTTCTTCTAACTTTGGTGCAATTGAAACAGTGTTTGTTTTTTCGTCCTTTTTAAGATAGGTTACAAGTTGGTCATTTGCAAGTTGTGGTTTGCCACAAATAACTGCCAAATATGTTTTGTGCATATCTTTTGATTTAAGTTCTTTGCTAAGCCTTGCTGCAGCTTTGCTTGTTTTTGCAAAAACCATAACACCGCCTGTTGGTCTATCAAGCCTATGCACTAATCCTAAGAAAACATTGCCTGGTTTGTTATCACGTTGTTTGATATAATCTTTGATGATTGTAAGCATATCTAAATCTTTGCTTTCGTCTTCTTGCACGGAAACATTATGTGGCTTTACCACCACAATAATATGGTTATCTTCGTATAAAATTTTAGGTTCTATTTGCATTTAATTTCCTTTTAAAATGTTTTTATTGCACTGCAACCGCAAGGCAACACAACACCATTTTCTTTTGTTGGAAGCCCAACTTCATATGCTTCAGTTTTACCGCCTGCAATGGTTAAATTTAAAATATTTGCCATAACGGTTGGTTGAAGCCCTGTTGTATAACTATTGATAAGCACAAATGCTGGATTGTTGCTAAGCACTTTGCTGCAAAGACGTACAAAATCAAAAATATTATCTTCAATCTTCCAAGTTTCACCTTTTGGACCTCTACCAAAAGAAGGTGGATCCATAATTATAGCATCATAAAAGTTGCCACGCCTTATTTCACGTTCCACAAATTTGGCACAATCGTCCATAATATAGCGAATATTGGTTATGTTATTCAACCTTGCATTTTCTTTTGCAATTTCAATCATACTTTTGCTTGCGTCAACATGCGTAACTTGTGCC
>CAKVCF010000076.1 GCA_934725795.1 uncultured Clostridia bacterium
ACGAGCTGCCGTGCTGCTCCACCCCGCGATATATTAAGTTAACATTAAATTGTATGCCTAATTATTAGGTTTTATGCTTCAATGCTTTATTAATATATCATATTTTTACTCTACTGTCAATGTTTTTGGCAAAAAAATTATAATTTAAGTTCACAGCCTAACTTTAGCACTAATCTGTTAAATAAAAAGTGCAGGTTGAAAGCTTTTTACGTTTGAGTTTAAACCTTTTACCAGTGTTTAAAACATACTCATAACCACTATGATACGGACATGCAGAACAATTAGCTTTTAAATGCTCTTTCATTGGACAGTGGCGTAAGGTCATATATGGCATTGTGTGTTGCTCAACATTTTCTGCAGCAATGTATGGCAACGCATAAACAGAAGCCGCATAGTCGTTATAAATATTCATACCGCCACCAAGATATATTTTGGTGTTAAAATCAAGGGCGTAAAAATTGTTTGTCAAAATTGTGATTTTGTGTTTTTCCACAATTTCACGCAGCATCTCCACATCTTCTTTTAATGCAAAGTTTGGCAAATTAAGCACGAAAATTTTGCCTTGTTTTTCAATTTGATTTTTATAATCCACAATTTCATCTTCATCGTAAGTTTCAGGGTCAAAAATCACAACTTTGGCATATATTTCCTGCTTTGCATCTTCAACGAACTGAAAATCCAATATTGGTTTTGTTTGCACAGGTTTTGTCAACTCAATTTTTTCTGTAATGTTGTGATTAATTTGATTGCTTAATTCCACCAATTTATCAACAACCGCACGCCTAAATTCGTTTAACTTTTGTTTTGGCATAAACACATTTTCTAAATCGGCCATAATATTAAATTCAAAATATGAATTCTTTTTAAAATTTATTTGTAATTCATTTAATGTTAGCGGGCTGTTTTGTGCTGCATCGCACACAGCACCTTGCACTTCAATTTTATTGCCATTATCTTGCCAAATTGCCGTGATTGGTTCACCAACTTTTGCACTAATTTTAATATTTTTATTTATCTTTCTTTCAGTTGCTAGCATTGCTTGTTCAAGCGCAAAATCATTTATCAAATTAACTTTATCACCTTTTTGCACATTATTTGTTGTGGTTATGCGATAAAGTTGCCCTGCATGCGTTAAATCATAAGCCGTAACAACAGCGATCTCTTGTCCGTTCCTAAAAAATTTAAAACTGGATTTTGGTGTAAGTTCTCTGTTAGAACTTATAAATATTTCATTGAACCTTTTGCCTTTTTTAATCCTTTCCACAGTGCCGATTTCAACGCCAATATGGTTTTGAAGTTTTGAAATAATACCTGTATTTCCATTGAAATACCCTTCAGTATAGCCACGGTTAAAAGCCAAAGGCAAATCATTGTCTGTTGCATTTACACCGTCCAAAGCCTGCCTATAAGTTTTGGTTGCAACGCCAACATAATAAGGTCTTCTTGCTCTGCCCTCAATTTTGATTGCGTCCACACCTGCGGTTTGCAAATCGCCAAGCCTATCAAGCATATTAAAATCTTTAGCACTGAGTAAATAACCTGTTGCCAATGCCTTATTATTTAAACGCAAATCATAAGGCAAACGGCACAATTGTTTGCATTTACCACGATTTCCACTTGCACCTAACACATAGGACGACATATAGCAGTTGCCTGAAAAACTGACACACAGTGCCCCTTGCGCAAAATATTCAATTTCAACGTTTGAGTTTTGTTTAATGCGTGCAATTTCATTCAATGGTGTTTCACGTGCCAGCACAACGCGTTTAAAACCAAATTTTTCTGCTTGTTTTACACCTTCTAAATTATGCAACCCCATTTGTGTGCTTGCATGCAGTTCAATTTGTGGATAATGCTTATGCACTAAATTTATAAGACCTAAATCTTGCACAATAAACGCATCAACGCCTAAATTGTAAGCATCAACAATCAAATCAAGGGCTTGTTGCATTTCTTCATTTGTAAACAAAATATTCACAGCTAAATGCACTTTAACGCCATAAATATGTGCGTATTCCACTGCTTGCCTTAAGGTTTTAAGTGAAAAACCTTCAATGTTGCGTGCATTAAAATCTTTAACGCCAAGATACACTTCGTCCGCACCATTGTTAACTGCCATTTTTAAACTTTGTTCGTCCCCTGCTGGCGACAATAATTTCATTTCCATATTGCTATCTTACCATAAAAAGACACAAATGTAAATGTTAACAAAAAGATTAATATATTTGTACTCAATTTTTTTGTTTTGTGGTATAATTGTATCGTTTAAGATTTTTAAACGGATAAGGAGAAATTTATGCAAGAATTTAAAACTATACCAATCACCTTGGTTACTGGATATTTAGGCAGTGGCAAAACAACATTGCTTAACCACATTTTAACAAACACAAAAGGTTACAAAGTTGCCGTTATTGTTAACGATATAGGTGAAGTTAATATTGATGCTGACCTTATTGAAAAAGGCGGCATTGTTGGCAAAAAAGATGAAAACTTGGTTGCCCTTCAAAATGGTTGCATCTGTTGCACATTACGTCAAGATTTGATTGAACAAATCCACGATATCGTTAAACAACGCAAATTTGACCATATTATCATTGAAGCAAGCGGTATCTGTGAACCTATTCCTATTGCTCAAACTCTCACATTTTTAACTGACAGTTTCCGTCAAAAACATATGCCTATTTTCTGTAAACTTGATGCAATTGTAAGTGTTGTTGACGCTTTGCGCATGGTTCAAGAATTTGGCTGTGGTGATGATTTAACAAAACAAAATATCAGTGAAGACGATATTGAAAATCTTGTTATTCAGCAAATTGAATTTTGTGATGTGCTTATTTTGAACAAAGTTAGCGAAGTGAGTGCGGAAGAACTTGCGAGAGTTAAAAAAATAATTCAAAATATTCAACCAAAAGCAAAATTAATTGAAGCAGATTATAGCAACGTTGATATGAAAGACATTTTAGACACAAACCTTTTTAACATGGAAAATGCACTTACCAGTGCTGGTTGGTTTAAAGGTTTAGACGAAGACGTTGAAGATGCCGACCATCTCCACCACGAAGAGCATGACGAACATGGTGATGACGAGGACGAGCATGAACACCATCATGAACATCATGAGCATCACCATGACCACGACCATGAACATGGCGAAACTGAGGAATATGGCATTGGCACATTTGTGTACTACCGCCGCCGTCCATTTGACAGACTTAAATTTGAAGACTGGACACAAAAAGATTATGGCAAACAAATCATACGTTCAAAAGGGCTTGTTTACTTTGCTGGTGATAACCGCATGAGTTATGTTTACGAACAGGCAGGCAAACAAAAAGTTTTAACCGAAAATGGACCATGGTATGCAACTTTGCCAAGATATCAAATTGAACAAATGTTGTTAAATGATGAACGCTTCCGCCACGATTGGAATCCTCAGTACGGCGACAGAATGATTAAACTTGTGTTCATAGGTCAGCATATAAATAAGCAGGCAATTATAGACGAGTTGGACAAAATTTAATATTGTTAAATTAAAAATAAATTTTATCTTTTGAAAAAGTGCAGTAAAAACCAGAAAATATAATAAAAATATTTATTTTACCAATTAATATTATGTTAAAATATTGACAATAAAATATTTTGAAATTATATTAAAAAAATTAATTAAAACCATAAAAAAAACTAAAAAAATAGGCATTTTAGCCTATTTTTTTATTAATTTAATTATTTTTTATTTTTATTTATTTTTTTCTGTTTATATTTTAATATCGTAGTTTACAGCATCAAACTCAATTTTTATATAAACAAATAAATACAATTATAATTTTATTGGCAACTTTCAATTATTCAATAATTCTATAACCAAAATTATTTGAACGGATTGACTCCAACCAATTATCTTCTTCATCTTTTGCTTGTTGTTCTTCAGCTG
>CAKVCF010000077.1 GCA_934725795.1 uncultured Clostridia bacterium
GTTTTAGCATCCACGCCTGCTGATTTTTGTTCCCTTGCTGGATATTCTTTAAAAAGACATACATTTTTTTGAGCAGTTAAAACTTCAACAAATTGACCTAAAAACATTCTTGTGCGTGAATATGTGTGCGGTTGAAATACAATAAGAGCATTGTCATACTCAGCATTAAAGGCTGATAAAAAGGCTTTTATTTCAGTTGGATGGTGTGCATAGTCAATATAAATTTTTGTGCTTTTAACAACACCAAGCAGCTCATACCGCCTTGGCACGCCAGCAAAGTTTTTGGCAATCCTTTCAGCAAATTGTTCGTCAACACCTAAAGAGCAACACACTGACACAGCCAAAGCAATATTATTTTGATTATATTCGCCTTTTAATCTGCTTTCAAACCTGGCTGATTGCACCATATTTATGTTTTTGGCTTTTTGCAAAAATTTTGTAGACTCACAATCAAATGCAAAACGTAAACTTCCACGCTTAATAAACGTCAAAAAAGCCGTTTTTAAGTTTTTAAAACTTCCATAGCAGTCTAAATGTTCAGGTTCAACATTTGTAACGACAGTGATTTGCGGATAAATTTTTAAAAAACTTTTATTATATTCACATGCTTCAACAACCACATATTCGTCAGTCAATTCAAACCTTGAGTCGGCGATATCTGCGCCTATATGGCATGAAACTCTTTTGCCAGCCGCACGCAAAATCTCATAAATTAAGGCACTTGTTGTGCTTTTACCATGTGTGCCAGCCACAGCAATAACAGTTTTAAATTGTTTAAGCATCTGCCCTAGAACAAAAGCCCTGTCAAGAATAGGAATTTTTGCTTTTTTTGCCGCAACAACAAACGGATTATCATCTTTTACTGCAGCAGTGCGAACACAAAAATCAACATTCAAAAATGTTTTGTTAAACTTTTTACTAAAAATCAAACCTTGTTCAATCAAATTTTTAACCATTTGATTTTCAGTTTGGTCATAACCATAAACTTTGCATCCCTGCTTTAAATAAACTTGCGCCAACTGCCCTACACTCACTCCTCCAACCCCAAGCAATAACACAGCATTGTTTTTTGTTAAATTTAAACCGTCTTGTTTTGATTGTTCTCTCATATTGGTATATATGAAAAGATAAATCTTCTTGGCAAAGGGAGCTAAATATTTTTTTAATTTATTTTTAATTTTGTTTGATTTTTTCGGTTGTTATGGTAAAATATTAATGACGGAAATGTTTGCATTTGCATAAACTCAAACATTAAAGTTAATCTTAAAAGGGGAAGGTGAACTACTTGAAAATCTCAGACATTAGAATTCGTATGGTTAGCAAAGATGATAGCAAGTTGAAAGCCGTTGCCGCATTTACAATTGATGACGCATTTGTTGTGCACGATGTAAAAATCATTGACGGTTCAAATGGCTATTTCATAGCTATGCCATCAAGACAAGGCCCAAGTGGGGAACACAGGGACATTGTGCATCCTGCAAACACTGAAGCACGTGAGCAAATCGTTTCTGCTGTGTTGGCTGCTTATGAGAAAGAAAAAGCAAACCAACAATAAGATAAACGATTAAAAAGCCACAGCTTAAATTAGTTTATTTTAAACAAAAAAAGACAGGTTTTGAACCTGTCTTTTTTCATATTGTTTTTAAAACTTAAAGCGAACATCTAATTAAATTAAGCAATATTTAAGAATTGCAATACTATACCATTGTTTGACAATTCAGCCCAAATTGAGTTGAAATCAAATGTGCATTGTTTTGTTATTGTTGACTTACCATACCAGTTGAAGATGTGTGCATTTGTCATGCTCATTGAGATTGAACCTCTGTAAGTTGTGATAAGTTTGAAATCGTCATCGTTAACAATTTTGAAGAAACTGCTGTTTGCTGTGTTTTCATAAGAAGCTCTCCAAGCAACAAGTGGACGCCATTCAACAATAAATTCTGCTGTTTGATAAGATTTACCATTCTTTGATGCGGTTGTGCCATTAATCAACACTGATTGTAAGCTACCTGCTGAAATATCATAGTCTAAAAGGTCAAAGCTACGATCTGCATTGCCTGTTGTGTCGTAACCAAGTTCGCTCTTAACTGAAGCACTTGCATTACGGAAATCTTGCCAGCATTCGCTGTAGAATTTACCATAACCATTGAGCGCTGTGTCAATTGTAGCATTTTTAAAGCTTGCACCATTAGGGAAGATTAAAACAATCAATGATGAAACTGTGCTGTTTTTAGCACCATAAATTTCACTGCTTGCTTGAACGTTTGTTACTGCACCTTTGCGCAAATCAACAATCACACCTGCAACAAATCTATCACCTTTGATAAGGTTTTGTTGAATTGTGTTATCGCTGAAATTGTAGTAACCAATAAGGATTTGGTCTACTTTTGCGGCAGCGTTGTCCATTTTAATGATTGCACCAGCAACTGTGTTACCTTCAATTGAAGATGTAACAACACATTGACTGATTGTTGAGTTTGCACCTGAATTGTAAACTGCCAAACCTGCAACATAGTGGCGTTTATCAGCATTGTAATTGCCAACTCTTTCAATTAAGCATTTTGATGTTGCAAGTTTACCATTGTTTGTGCATACCAAACCAGCAACATAAAGTTCGTTTGAAGTGTTATCACTTGTTGTGATACCTGTGCCAGTTAATGTTACAGCTGAGATATTGCCATTGTTTTCATCAGCAACACCAGCCACTCTTGTGCTGTTTGCTGATTTTTGCATATCAATAGTCAATTCAACTTCAGCTTGTGAAATTTCACCATTATTCACACCAACCAAACCTGCAATATCTGCAATCAATGTGTCTGTTGTGTGTGCAATATTGATTGTTGCTTTTGTATCAAGCACATAACCATCGTTAGTGTTTGCAACACCTGCAACTTTAACTGTACCATTAAGAGATGCATTAATGTTTGAATTAGAAACTCTAGAGTTTGCACCAATAGTGTTAACAACTGCTGCCACATAGTTAACTGCTGCATCAGCTGTAACTTTTAAATTATCAATTGTGCAATCCTTAATTGTTGAACCATCAACAACTTCATTTGCGATTGCAGCAAAACTTGTAAATTTGTTTGTAATATCTGCACTAAATTCAACTTTAATGTTTTCAATATTGCTTGAACCTAAAGTTGAATCTGTTGATGTTATAGAATTTGCAACAACAGCAGCATTTGTAGCACCAGTTGTGAATTTAGGATTTTCAAATACAATATTTTTAATAACACTGTTATTCACTGTGCCAAAGAAAGCTAATTTGCCATCTTTAACATTTTTAAGGTTAAGATTTGAAATTTTGTGGCCATTACCATCAATAATTGAGTTTTCAATATCAATTTGTTGCCAGTCAATGTCAGCCAAATCAATATCAGCTGCCAAAACATAACTTTTATTTTTGATTTTACCATCAGCTGTGCGGCATGCATTCACAAAATCCATAAATGCGTTAACATCGTAAACAAATTCTCTTTCAGTGTCAGCAAGGAAATATTCACTGCTTACACTTGAAGGATTAAAGTTTGCATTAATCAACACTGGCAAATTGCCTGCTGAAATTTTCCAAATATATTCATCCCAGAATTCTTTTTTACCATTGATTGTGTAATAAACATAACTATTATCAGTTACCATGTCTTCAACAGTTGTGTAACCTTTAACACCATAGATCCCTTTTGCTTCGTCAAAAAGAGTTTTAATAATTTCTGGTTTATTATTCACACTTTCTGCAGTTGAATTAACAGAATAGTTACCAATAAAGAATTTTAAGAAGTTTGCATCAGTCATATCGCCTGATGTTGAAACTGTGTTAGCAAAACCTGCAAAAGAAGCATTTTCACAAGCGATTTTGGCATATGATTGTTGGATTGTGCCATAGTTTTTAGAAACAACCA
>CAKVCF010000078.1 GCA_934725795.1 uncultured Clostridia bacterium
TAACCAAAAAGTTTTGATAAAAGTTGACGCAGGGGTGGATGCAAACCCTGATTTGGCAATTACTACACATCCATCAGTTGTGCAAGCTGTTGTGAATTTGATAAGCGGATATGGGGCAAAGTGCATAGTGGCAGATAGCCCTATAAAACAATATTCACTAAACGGTTTAGATAAAATTTATTTCGATACTGGGCTTTTAGAAGTTGCCAACAACACCAAATGCCAACTTAACCATAATCTTGCGGTCTGCAAAATGGAAATACCAAACGGCGTTAAAACCAAATCAGCAACCTTGCTGGAAGTTGCAAAAGACGTTGATTTGATTGTGAACATTGGCAAACTTAGGGTAGATGAAAACCTTGGCGCACTTGGCGTTGCTGCTGGTATGTTTGGGCTTGTGCCTGGAGATATTAAACAACTTGTTTTGAACCGCCTTAACACAGTTGAAGATTTTAACAATTATGTGATAGACCTTGTTACCAAACTGCAAAAAAAGATTGCGCTTAACGTATTTGATGGCGTTGTTGCTGTTGAAGCAAATTCAAGCCAACGTATGCTTTCTTGTTTGGCTGTTGCAGAGAATATGTTTAGCCTTGACGCAGTTGTTTCAAAAATAATTGGCAGAGATTTGGCAGATACAATTGTTAAAACTGCCTCAAAACGTGGGCTTGTTGAGTTTGAACATCCATATAAACTTATAGAAGGTGATATTCAAAAATTTGCACTTGCTGATTTTGATTTTGGTGAACAAACAAACCTTTCACCTATACATAAAAACAAAGGTCAACAAAAAAGATTTTTCAATCGTAATCAACAACGTGTTATCATTGATGCTGATAAATGCAAAGGTTGTGGCAGATGTGCACAAATTTGTCCAGCTGGTGCAATTATGATGAAATATGATAAGGCTGGCGAATTATATGCCAAAATTGATTATTCAAAGTGTATTTTCTGCAACAAATGTTACACTGCTTGTCCTTATTCGGTTGCAGATTTAAAAACACCAATTGGTTTTAAAATTTTGAATTATAACGTTACAAAATTTAACAAAGAAGATTAAAACCAAAAGGGTAAGATTTTAAAAAATTGACATAGTATTTTAATATCAAATTTGTTTATTAAAATTATATTAATTTGTTTTATTTATAAAAGGTGTAATTTTATTTATATGTGTGCTCAATAGAAAACAGCGCGTATATTTAATTTAAAATATCACATCTTTTTTTGTGCTGATTAAAATTGCATAAAATTGATATGCAAACGCAAACTAATGGCAGGAGAAGACTTTTATGTTAAGATTAATTGCTTTTATTTTAACTTGCGTTGGTGGTGTAAACTGGTTTATGATTGGCTGTTTACAATATGATTTTATTGCTGGCATTTTTGGCACACAAGCAAATATTTTCAGCCGTATAATTTATGTTGTTATTGGTGTTGCTAGTATTTATATTTTAATTGTTACAATTTTTAATAAAGGTAGATTGAAATTGTTTGGTTATAAAAAACCTAAACAACCAAAACAAAAACAAGAAGAAGATTTTTAAAATTTTAAATATTAAAAAACAAATTATAAATAAATTAACAAAATATTTTAAATTAATATAAATTAAATTATTTTATATATTTAAAATGCATTATTTATAAAAATATTATTTTATTTAACAAAAAATATAATTAATTATAATAAAAATTTAATTTAATATGTTAAAACTTCAATTTATTGTAAAAAACACAAAAAAACCGCTAAAATAAGCGGCTTTTTAATATATTAAATTATTTTTGTATTATTTTTTATTTATTTTAATGCTTTTTATATTTAATTTGTAATTAAATTTTTAATGCTATTTTACCAAATAATATTAATTAAAAATAATTTTAAACTTCATATAAATCAATTTAAATTTTTAATTTATAATTCTAACGCAATATAATCAGTTAATAACATTTAAACTAAATTGATGACTTTAGAATTAATTAATAACAATAAAGTTAAATAATAACAATAAAGTTAAATAACAACTATGTCATCTTTGTTCAAAATGGTTTCAAGTTCAAAAATTAAACTTTCACGCACCATAACACCTTCTTTAAGTTTGAAGGCTTGATTTGAGCCAGTGTCTTTAATAAACACTGAATCAATACCAGCGTAACCTTTTAAAATGTTTTTAACTGCTTGGTGCAAAACGCCATCGTTAATGTTGTAACGCAAGCATAATTTTTTAGGCTTTACAATTTCAACTTCAGTTTCTTGTTCGGTTGGAGTAACTTCTTGTTGGTCGTCAGTTGTTTCGGTTAAAGGTTCAATGTTGTCAACTGTGATTGAAGGGCGTTTGCCGCACAGAGAAGCGACCTTTGATTGCAACCAAACTATCTTTTTGAATATCGTCTTTAAACTTATCGTAAGATTTGTTGAATAAAATTGCATCAAAACTGCCAGTTAAATCTTCAATGGTTAAGAACGCCATTTTGCTGCCAGTTTTTGTTTGTATGGTTTTAATTTCAGTTATAACGCCACCACATGTTACAATATCACCGTTTTTAAGTCCACCATAAAGTTCTTCTTCAGTGGTAAAATCTTCAACTGCTTCACCATTTGGTTGCATTTCGTTTTCATCTTCAAGTGATTCGCTTGGTATCATGCTTGAATCGAAGGTGAAGGTTTTGATTGTATCCATAAATCCGTCCAATGGATGGCCTGAAAGGTAAGTGCCAGAGATCTCACGTTCATACTGCAACTTAACAGTGTTAACATATTCGTTGATTTTTGGATATTCATTTTCTTCAATCAAGTTTGTGTCTTCAATAATATCACCAAACAAGTCCATTTGTCCGTTCATTGATTTCTTTTTACGCTCAATGGCACGGTCAACCATAATGCTATAAACTGCCATTAATTGGCTTCTTGGTCTGCCAAAGCAGTCAAACGCACCAGTTTTGATAAGTGATTCAATACAACGTTTATTAAGTGCTTGTGAATTGCTACGCCAGATGAAGTCCGCCAAATCTTTGTATGGTCCGTTTTCAGTTCTTTCTGCAATAATTTCATCAATAACGCCGATACCAACATTTTTAAGGGCGGCAAGACCAAATCGAATTGTTTTGCCGTTGGTGCTGAAATATGTTTCACTAAGGTTAATATCTGGTGGCAAAACTTGGATTTTTTCACGCTTTGCGTAGGCAATATAATATTTAAGTTTATCAATGTTTGTTATGCGGTTGTTAAGAGTTGCAGTGATAAACTCTGGCAGATAATAGGTTTTTAAATATGCTGTTTGATAGGTGATAAGGGAATAAGCCGCAGCATGTGATTTATTAAACGCGTATGATGCAAAGGTTTCCATTTTATTCCAAATGCTTAATGCAACTTCTTCTGGCACGCCACGTTTAACCGCGCCGTCAATGGCAGCGCTATATTTGCCGTGGTCGTCAGTCATCGCTTCACGACCATGCAAGAAGGCTTCCTTCCATTTTAACATTTGGTCAAGTTTCTTTTTACCCATTGCTTTACGAATTGCGTCAGCCTGACCAAGGGTGAATCCGCCCATTTCTTGACAGATTTTCATAACTTGTTCTTGGTAAACAATGCAGCCATAAGTAACGCTCAAAATAGGGGCAAGAATAGGGTGCTCATATTTTGTATCTTCGGGGTGGTGTTTGTTATGCACGTATTGAGGTATACTGTCCATTGGGCCAGGGCGATAAAGCGACACCGCGGCCACAATATCTTCTATGCAGGTTGGTTGCAACTCCTTCATGAATTTTTGGAAGCCAGCAGATTCAATTTGGAATATGCCTTCTGTGTTACCTGTAGAGATAAGTTTAAAC
>CAKVCF010000079.1 GCA_934725795.1 uncultured Clostridia bacterium
CATGGCAACAGTCGCTTTTTTTGTTGGAATCTTGTTGATGATAATACTTGATGCAACAATAGGTTAACACTAAAATATAAAATGACAACAAAAAAAATTTAAAAACAAAATAATTTAAAGTTAAGATTTAAGTTGAAAAAAATAATATTAAAATAAATAATACTAAAAATTATCGTAAAAAACTTAAAAAATAATTGTAAAATGTTATTTTAATTAAATTTTTTATGATTTTTTTATAATTTATTATTGATTTTTCAATTAATATCATTTTTTTAAAAAATTTTGTGTTTTTCGATATTTGTGCTATAATAAAAAAAGATTTTTTTGTTTTAGGTTGCAGGGAATATAAACTTTGCGGTCTTTTGTTTATCTTTCTTGAAACCTGATTTAGGAGGATGTTAATTATGGCAAAAAGAAAAACAATTTTAAGTTTGTTGGCTTCATTTTTCTTGTGCATAACTGCCATCTGCTTTGCTGCTTGTGGAGATTCAAAATCAATTACTTCTATAACAGTTAGTATAGCGGGTGTGCAAAATGATAGCCAAAATTCTCTTTACATTGAAAGGGATTATGACAATACAGCTGACCTTGGTGACTTTGTTATCACGGCAACATATTCAAATAATTCCAAAAAATCATTGAGTATTGATAAACTGGATGTTGATGTTAGCTTCAATGATGAGGCTTCAAGTTTAGATAAGTATTTGGAAGAAATCCAAAATGGCAATCTAAGCATTGGTAATTGGAAATTAGTGTTTAAATATGAAGATATTTCTTTCACAGTTAACATCGACATAACAATTGCAGATGATAATGCTGCTTACACAATCAAATTAAATACCGCAACTTCACAAATGGGTGGCAAAACTTTATCTAGTGAAAATTCAATGTTCTTTGGCACAGATGGAGAAAACATCTCTATAGATATTTATAAAGATGAACAACTTCAATCAAACATTGCAGAAAGTTCAACTTATATTTTGTTGAAATCTGTTGATGGTGCTTATGAATATTATGATGTTTCTTCTGGCTTGCCAACAGACCTTAAAACGCCCGCTGAATGTTATGCAGATAATTTGCTTTGCAAAGTTTCAGTTAACGATTGGTCAACCTTAAAGCCAGGCAAATATTTGATATGTTCTAAAATAAGAGCCGATGCAAATCATAATGAAACATATTCAGCTTTTCAAACAATAACTGTTGAAAAAGCACCTTTTGTTGTGGAAAACGATGTGGTTGACACAAACAATTTAGCCAATTATGCAGGGCTTAAGTTTAGTTGGAACTTTATTCAATATCGCGGCTATTATTATGATGTGAGTCTAGAAGATATGATTGAATCACGCAATAGCTATAAAAACGAAGGCTTTTCAGGGGACGCTATCTCTTTAGTTTTGTGTAAAGATGATTTAACAAATAACTATAAAGAAAAGATAACTTTAACTAATATTGTTGATTCATACGATGATAACTCAAACTCTATAAACAAGATTTTACATTATGGCACATTTGTTTCTGTGCCTGACGATAACGGCGAAGTATTATTCAATGCATCGGCAGACTATCAAAAGGTAAAAGTTAAGTTTGTTCCAAATCAAACTTATTGTGATCTTTATGCTGAATCAGCACCATTTGATATTCTTGTAAAAGTTAATCCAGGACAGTACACAATCCAACAAGCAGAAGCAGGTGATAGTCTCTTAAGTTTTGATGATAACGGTCAAATAAAAAAAAATAGTTTTAAAATTGATTTGTCTTATGAACCTTATGAATTGACATATAACGCAGGCATCAATTATGCATATGACACATCCGCAAACAAACATGTGTTTAACACATCTTCTGCAGGCAATTTTTCAGCAACATTTAAATTTAAAGGTGAACATAACAATTATTTTTGGCAAATACCTGCTGATTTTACACCAAATGGTTATACTTACACAACACAAACCATTAATTATAATGGGCTTGAATTAATAACAGCAATAACTTACAATTGGTCAGTGTCAAAGTTCAATTTGACTGATTCAAGTTTAGGTTTTAGTTTGTTCAACGCAAATGGTAACAATAATTTTGAATTAGTGGATGAGTTAGGCACAATGGCAGTATGTTTAAAAGCTGCTTTGGAATACAATCCCACAGTGGATTTAACAAGCCAAGGCGTGTTGTTTAATTGGACAGTTAAACCTTTAAACACTACAAGTGAAAACTACGTTTCAACAATTACAGGCCGTTTAGAAGATTGTGTAAATAAAGATAGTAATTTGTTCAAAAGATTTATTTACACAGATGCATCAGTTGATGATAACGATTATATGTCGCTTGCAATTAACATTGCTTTTGCTGGTAACGTAAATTTTGAAGCTTATGACAACACTTTCTTTATAAGAATAGAAAAAATTCAGCCTTGTTCTTCATCAAGTTTGGCAAAAACATTCTCAACTTATGTGGATGAATCAACAGGCATAGAAACAATTTACTACGTTTATCAAGAAGGCCTGGATTTCAGTTCATTTATTACTAATATGCCAGATAGTGAATATGGCACGTGGACAATCATGTCTTTTGAAACAGGTATGCCTGTTGAAGATATGGATATGATTACAAAAGGCTCTTACGAGTTAACATTTACAGCAAATGCAAACATGCCTTATGTTAAGTCTGCAACAATAACATTTTACTTCTTAGATACCGAGCCAACATCAACGGCTGATTTTATCTAAGCTTGTCTTTCAATTCTTCATTTTGCCAAGCCCAAAATCCACCAAAATCTTCAAAGAAGCATACTTCGTCGTTTTCCTTGAACCCTTTAATGTATGGTTTATAGATATCTAATTTTTTCATAAGCTCAATTGCTTTTTCTTTTCTTTCAATTTTTGTTGTATTCATATTTTTCTCCTTATCTAATTTCAATAATTCCTTCGCTATATTCTTCATAGCCGTCATATTTTAAATCATTTGCATATTTCTCATAATCAATGTAGTTATCTAAATACTCGGGTATTTGATAACAATCGTGCATAAAGTTGTAGCCTAAATCATACCAATCTTGATTTTTGTATAGATAAATATCGTCAATCCAGTTTGAACCACAATTATTAACTCTATTTGCAAATTCGTCCCAAGTTCTGACTTCTAAAAAAGCAGACATTAGTTCGTAATTGTAATCGTTACTAATAACATCTGCTTCGCTTAGCAATTCAAATAAATCTTTTGGGTGGATATAATCACAATTCATATCCTTTGCGTTAATGCCATCAATGTCTTGTATAAACAATTCTTCATCAATGCCATTTAATTCAAAACCTTGTTTGGTTAGTTCTTCTTCAATTTCTTCGAAACTCTCAAAATCTTCCAAATCTAGACATTTGCTTCCTAAGGCTCTTTCGTTACATTCGTTGTATGAACCCCAAGAGCCAATAACAATGCTAATATTACTCATCGTTGGTGTCTCCTTTGTATGCTATAAAAATATCTTCTATGTAGTCCATTAAGGAAACACTTTCAAGTTCACTTTCGTCAAATGTGTTTCTGCAAAAAGGACAAGTATAAGTTTTGTCTTCAGGGTTGTAGTCTGCATCGTTCCAGTTAAAGTACAAATTGCAATAATAGCATCTGTATAAATCTTGGCGTTCAAATCTTCTTAATTCATCAATTATAGAATTAAGTATAACAATTTCATCTTCTTTCATTTTTAACTCCTTAATCGTTTATCGTTTCAAAATCATTTACTTCAATAGGTGTTCTTTCACACCCATATTCAAAGTAAAAATCGCCATTATCATCTTTTAATAAGTCGTATTCAAT
>CAKVCF010000080.1 GCA_934725795.1 uncultured Clostridia bacterium
CATTGAATTAAAAATGCGCTCAGCCAAGCATTTGTGATAAGCCCAAAACTGCCAAGCACAAAAACAATCGCAACCAGTGTGATTGAAACAAAATATATGAATCCAATTTTGATTAAGTTTTTGTTTTTCATTTTGTTTTAATTTGCCTTTATTTTATTGTTTTGAGTTGTTAAAATTGCAACTGACCTTTTGAACTAATCTTTATGGTTTAACAAATATTTTAAATGATGTCAAATTTTTTGTTTGTGATTTGCTTGTTTTGCTAAAATTCGGTGTTTTTATGTTGTGCTAATCTTAACACATTTTAAGCCACGGCAACAAAGTTCATAAGCACCCAAAACACAATCATAATGCCAAGTGAAACAAGTAAATAGATAAGTTCATCTTTTTCAAGTTTAAATTTTTGCACACCTTTAAATGTCAGCCACATTAAAATGCCAACAAAAGCGGCAAATAATACCACTGCAAGCAAATAATAAGTCCAATGTGAGAAATAATAGCCAAGGCCAGCAAGTGCCAAACTGTTATTAATAACATGCACAATGATACAATATATTATGTTGTTTTCATATGCCATTATAACTCCAAACAGCAAACCCATAAGCAAAGGGTATAACAGTTGTTCTTTTGACATATGGAAAATGCTAAACATAACCGCACTAACCAATATTGCAAGTTGTTTGTTTTTGTTTGCCAAACCTTTAAACATAATGCCGCGGAAAATCAATTCTTCACAAATTGCAGGTATTAAAACACGAGAAAATGCGGCGTAGACATAACCTACACCTGAAATATTAAGCGAACTGCCTTTTATGTGGAAAAGTTGGTTAAAACTAACAACCACAGGGTAAAGCGTGAAATAGCACAAAACTGCTATGCAAATATACATAAGCAACTTTAAAGGTTTAACTTTACTAGCAAATTTTTCAGCTTTGTTGTGGCGTAAGATGAAATAAATAATTAAAAAGCCAAAGTTTAAAACAATGGCTGAAATTAAGTAACCAACATCTGTTGCACTAAATTCGCTGAAACTGGTACTGCTTCCACTAAACTTAATAATGACCATGCAAATCACAGCAAAAAGCACAAGCATAACTTGACCAAGCAAAAAGCTTGTAACAAATGCTATTGAACTATCTTTAACAGTCAATTCTCTTTTTTCTGTGTTTACTGTTTCCATAATTAACCTTTATGTTTAAACTGAAATATTTTAACAAAATTCGGGCTTAAAAGCAATCAAAACAGTGTTCGCTTTTTTTAGTCTGCTTGCATATATATCTATATGGAATATATAATTTACAAAAAAGATATAAGCAAATCAGTGCTTGGGCAAAAAAACATTGTAATCACGGACGATTGTGTGGTGGCGGAAAACACAAAAATTTGGAGCAATGTCTGTTTAAAACAGGGCACAGTTGTTGCTGATGATTGCGAAATATCTTCAAATAGTGTTTTGCAAAATGTAAAGTTAGGTCAAGGAAGTGTTGTTAAATCTTCATTTTTGGAAGATTGCATTGTTGGTGCAAATTGTTCTATTGGCCCGTTTGCGCATATTCGTGGTGGTGCAACATTAGGTGATAAATGCAGGGTTGGCAATTTTGTTGAAATAAAAAATGCACAAATTGGCAATGAAAGCAAAATGGCACATTTGGCATATATTGGTGATGCCACTGTTGGTAAAAATTGCAACATTGGTTGTGGTGTGATTTTTTGTAATTACAACGGCAAAGTTAAGCAGCGTTCAGTCATAGGTGATAATGTGTTTGTTGGTTCTAACACTAATTTGATTGCACCTGTAAATATTGGCGACAATGCTTATATCGCTGGCGGCAGCACAATAACTCAAAATGTTGCAGCAGGCGAATTTGCAATTGCGCGTTCACGCCAAACAAATAAAACAGGGTTTAACAATCCTTATTTGGATAGGTAAAAATTTATAAGAAAAGTTTTTTAACTTTATAAAAAATAATAAAAAAACTAATTGAAAGGGTAAAACTTTTTAAAATTGTTAAATGATTTGTAATACATAAAAATCATTAAAAACTAGCAAAAAGTAACAAAAAATATTGCAAAAATGCAATATTTTTTAAATTTTTAAGGTTTTTTATTTGTTTTTGATAAATTTTTTATATTCTTTAAAAATTTTATCTGCCATTTGCTCTGGAGTTAGATTTGTGCTGTCAATCACAAAATCATAGTTATTTGGATTTGTGTTATTTGTGTTGTAAAGTTCCAAATACCTTTCATTTTCAGTGTCCCATCTGTTTGTTAAAAGTTGTTTTGCATGTGTTTTTGATGTGGCTTGCTCATGTTTGCGATTTGCTGTAATCAAACGTTCACAAGCTGTGTCAATTTCAACATCCACAAAAACTTTAAATGACTTTTCAACAAAATGCCAAGCAAGGCGACTATCTATTAACAAATTATCTTTTGCTCTTTCTTTGCCTATAACGGCAATTTTGTTATCTATAAACTTATCAACTTCCTTAACCTTAGGGGAGTTTAATTGAAACTCTAAAACATTTGCATAGCCTTCTTGTTCTGCCGCTTCGCGCATTATGTCGCCAGCACATAGATAATCAAAGCCATATTTTTCACATAATATTTTACTTGCTGCACCTTTGCCGCTGCATGGTTTGCCTGTTACTGTTATAATCATTAATTTTCACCTTCCACTGTTATGTCGCTGCCATCACCAGAAGGGCCAGATTCAGTGTGGTCTTCGTAATATTTAAGTTTATCATTAAGGCGAGAAATTTCCGTTTGCTGAGCGTTTAATTGACGTTGCTTTTTATTGATTGCTACTAACTGCCAAATTGAAACCATGAGCAGACAAACAATCAAAAGGATTGCTGAAGCAATGATTGATTTAACTTTTGCATTTGCTTTCATTTTGTGGTTTGTTAACTCCTTTTTTGTGTTTTAAATTTAACACATTATACCATTTGGTCTGTAAAAAGACAACTGTTTTTTTAACCAACATTTCAAACAAAAACCAACCTGAAAGGCAAGCTAAAATCAAAGTGAGTGAAAGTGAGCCAAAATTAAAAAAATTAATAAAAATCACAAAAATAATTGAAAAAATACTAAAAAATACGCAATTAATTATATTTTTTATAATATTTTTTGAAAAATTTAAACAAAAAATGATTTTTATTAAATTAAAAATTAAATTAAAAATAATTCCTAAACTAAAAAAAATTAAAAAACAATTTAATTGATTTACAGTTGCAAATATCATTTAAATAATTTCCTAAAAAATGGTTGTTTATCTTTGCCTTCCACAAAGCGCAAACTGTTAACTTCGCCAACGATATCAGCCTTGTTTATGTTGTTGTCAAGTTTAACTAATTCCAAATTGCTGCCAGCAATAACAAGCCCGCCAAACACAGTGTCTAACTGTATAAGTTCAGGCTTTAAGCTGATTATCTTGTTAACGCCAGATACTGACAAATTTTTGCGGTTAACCAGATTTATAGTTTGTTCTTTTGAAATTGGATTTTTATTTTGTTCCATAATTCACCCTTTTAAAATTAATATTTATCTGGCGATTTAATTATGCCAAAATTGGCTTTTAATTAATTAAATAATTATTAGCAAAAAAATATGAATAAAATATTTTAATATTATTTAAAAAATTATTTTATATAATTTATAAACAAATTGTTTGACAAATTTTGCCATAAAAATTTATAATCATTAAAGAAACAAAATTAAAAATAATTTACTGCATTTAGGTTAAATTATAAT
>CAKVCF010000081.1 GCA_934725795.1 uncultured Clostridia bacterium
AAGGCTTACAAAGCAAAATTTGAAAAAACACATGAAATTCACGATTTGGAAAAATATGAACTTGGCACAAAGGTTAGCATTGCTGGCCGTATGATTTTTAAACGTACATTTGGTAAGTTGATTTTTGCAAGATTGTATGCAATTGGCGACAATCATGATATTGATGCAACAAAACCATTGCGTACAAGTGTGCAAATCAGCCTTAACTTTAACATTGTTGGAGCTGATGCTCTTGCTAAATTTAAAGAATTTTGTGATATTGGCGACTTTGTTGGTGTTAGTGGTGAACTTATTCGCACTCAAACTGGCGAATTGACTGTGCAAGTTGAAACATTTGAACTTCTTTCAAAGGCTTTGCGTGGTTTACCTGAAAAATTCCACGGCTTGGTTGACATGGAATCACGTTATCGTCAAAGATATTTGGACATTATTTCTAACGAACAATCACGTCAAGTGTTTATAACACGCAGTAAGGCAGTTTCTTTTATTAGAAATTATTTGGAAAAACACGGCTTCTTTGAAGTTGAAACACCAGTTTTGCAAGTTAACGTAAGTGGTGCAAGTGCAAAACCATTCTTTACACACCACAACGCCCTTGATTTGGATTGCAACCTTAGAATTGCAACTGAAACATGGCTTAAAATGGTTAATGCTGCTGGTTTTGACAAAGTGTTTGAATTAGGCAAAGACTTCCGTAACGAGGGTATGGATCCAACTCACTTGCAAGAATTTACACAAGTTGAGTGGTATGCTTCATACTGGGATTTTGAAGATAATGTTAAATTTTTCCAAGGCTTTATCAAAGAATTGATGCTTAATGTTATTGGCACAACAAAAATATCTGTTGCTGGCAATGAACTTGACTTTGGTAAAGACAACTGGGAACGTATCAACTATGTTGAAAAGATGCGTGAACTTCTTGGTTTTGACTTCCTTGAAATTGAAGATGCTGACCTTTTGCGTGAAAAAATTGTAGCAACCAAAAAGTTTGCAGCAGGTGAATTGGACGGCTACAAATCATGCCGTGCATTGATTGACTATGCTTACAAAAAACTTATTCGTGCAAACATTGTTGGGCCTACAATCCTTTACAACTACCCTGCATTCTTAAAAACTTTGGCACGCCGTAATGATAACGATGGCAGAGTTACAGATGTATTCCAAGTTGTTGTTAATGGCGCTGAAATTCTTAATGCGTACAGCGAACTTGTTAATCCATTGGAACAACGACAAGCGCTTATTGACCAACTTAAAGATAAGGCAAATGGTGATGATGAAACTATGGACTTGGATGAAGACTTCTTGCTTGCTATGGAACATGGTATGCCACCAATGTCTGGTTTAGGTTTTGGTATTGACCGCTTTATTATGATGATTTACGATCTTCCAAACATTCGTGATAGTATTTTATTCCCAATGACAAAACCAGTTGTAGACAATGCTTCAAACGATGATAAGGAATAACAAGAATAATAGGTATTATTGTTTTTAATTTAGGAGATTAGTGTGAACAAAAGCCAATTAGAAAAAGAGATTAAAACAAGAACAGAAATCTTAAAAGATTATTTAGGCAAAGTGCAACAAATTCAAAATTATAGGTATGATATTGAGTGTCAAACTTATTTTACAACTGTTAACAATATCATAAGAAAAATGAACAAAATTTGGGCTAACTTATCTTCATACAGTGATGCTGAATTTGCAAATTTGAATTTTAAACAGATTATTGCAGATTTAGACAACATGATGGTTGAACCTAAAATGGCTTATGAGCACATTAAATCAAGGGGCTTTTTACCAGCACCTCCAAGAACATATTAAATAATGATAGATATATTGATAATTATACAAAAAAATCACCAACTCAATGGCGATTTTTTGTTGCTTGTATAACCAAAAGGTATGTCGGTTTAGGATAATAGTTATTTAGGTTTATGCTAAATTGAATTATCTTTTAATTATAACCTTTTCGCCACCGTTAAGCACAAGTGGAAGGTTAGGGTTATAGCGTGATAAATCGTCTGGTGCAATTTTAATGCGTTTTGCAAGTTGCCAAGTTGTTTCTTCTGGCTTTGCAACAAAAATTTGATAGTCGTAAGCTGAAAAATCAAGGGCTTTGCCAATGCTTAAATTATCAACCATTTTAAAGCTACCTTTTTGATAGCAACAAATTGCCACACTGACGTTATATTCCATTTCAATAATTGTGCCACGTTTTGCTTTGGCTTTGCTGTCGGTTACCGCAATGTCAACATGGTGGCAATCAAGGTTAGTGCAAGCAATTTTGGTGTTAAGCACAAATGGAAGTTCGGTTTGTTTTGCTTTTAATTCTCGGTTTTCGTCCAAGAAAATGATTTGTGAACTGATAATGCCTTCAATGTAAATGGTTTCGTCCTTAACATAGGTGTTTGTAATTTCTGGCACAATATTTAAGTTTGCAACAATCTCGTCAATGGCGGTTTCATTTTCGTTTATTGTAACTTCGCCATTGATTTGCCCTGTATAATTTGTGCAGTTATCAATCTTATTGTATTCACGTGTGGCAAAGGTTGGTTCAACTTCATTGTCTGTGCTGTAAATATCGTCAACAACATCAATGGCAACCGATTTGCAAACCACACCAGTAACAAAAATGTTGTGAGTTATTGTAAGCACGGTTGTGCCGTCTTCATTTTCTGTTTGAATGTTATCAACGCCAGCACATGTTTCAAAACTTAAATCTAACATATTTTCGTGCGTAAGATTTGCAATAGGAAGTTCAGTTTTAACGGCAAAAGTGTCGCAAAGGGTTTTTACGCAAGGGGTGTCGTTTTCGCTTGTTTCGTAAAGAAGGGTGCAGAACAACTTGCCTTCCACAACGGCATAATCGTCAAATGCGGTGGTTGATGTTGGTGCAAATTGAGCATTGTAACAAAGCAATTTTGAAATTGTGTCCTTTGTTTCTAAATTTGTTGTATAGTCAAACTTGGTGTTTACAACGTCTGTGATTGTGCAGGCGTTTACCATTTCTTTTTTAACCACCATATTTTCATAGTTTGAAATATTGTTAGGCATGCTTAAATTGAGATATAAAATTGGGTCTACACTCACATCGCAGTTAACTTTAAGTGTGCCAACATTTGAAACAACCGAGTTAACCAACTTAACACTATTTAAAGTTACAAAACAATCTGCGGTTATGCTTGGGTCTACGATTGTTTCGTTAAGAGTTTGAGTTTCGGTTATTGTGTTGGTCATGTTGTCAGTGTCAACATACAAAATATTAAGCACAATTTTGCCTGAAATTTAAAATGGTTTTTATGTTTACGTTTGTATCAATAGGCACACTTATTAATGTGTTAAAATTGAATTTGTCTAAATTCTTGGCAAAGGATAATTTAATTGCTTCGTTGTTTTCCATAAAACCTCCTGTCCTAATAACATATAGTTGTAAACGTCAAAATATGCCTGTTTAAACTTGCAAAATTTAAGATAAATCAAAACAAAAGCCAAAAAACTAAATTTTGTGGTTGTTATGCATGTTGACAGATTGAACCAAAACATATTAATTGGTGATTTTATTGCTTTAAGCAAATCAAATTGCACGATGAACTATATTGATGTTACCATCATTTATGGTGCTGGTTTGGCTGGTAAATTAATGGTTAAAATAAGGCAAAACCAACAATACAACAAAAATAATACTTTATAAACAAAGTAAAACATTTTATGTTGTTAACCCCCTTTAAAACAAAAAAATGGCTTTTATA
>CAKVCF010000082.1 GCA_934725795.1 uncultured Clostridia bacterium
GGCTGAACTTGCAAAGCATCAGGAAGAATTTGTTTCAGTTGCAGAGTTAAGTGAAAAGCAAAATATCTCAACTAAATATTTGGAAAAAATTATATCTTTGCTTAACAAGGCAAAGTTGATTGAAAGTGCACGTGGAGCAACTGGCGGTTATAAACTAAATCGTCCAGCAAAAGATTACACTGTTGCACAGATTTTAAAAGCAACTAACGATTTGCCATGTTTAGCGCCATGTTTAGCAAATGGTAAAGATTGTCCAATGCAAAATAAATGTGATAGTATTGGCTGCTGGGAAAAACTTAATATGATGATTGTTGACTATCTAACAAACATCACTCTTGAAGATTTGCTGAATAAAACCTTTTAGATGTAATTTGGTTTTAAGTATTTGAAATTTGTAAATTGATATTTAAATAATATTGAAAAATGAATATTTAAAACTTCAATCATCCCCGTTTAGTTAAATTTACGCCATAATAAAAGGCGTTTTTAAAATATTTTAATTCATACCAAAACAGTATGATAAAATAATAAAAAATAAATTTGATATTAAGTTACACAATTTAAAAAGTTAAATCAAATTTAAAATTTTAATAACTGACTAAATTAATTAATTAGATTGGTAAAAACAAAAATAGGAGAACAAATGGAAATAAATAAAAACACAATTTATTTAGATAACGCTGGCACAACAAAAGTAAGGCCAGAGGTTAAGGCTGCCATGATGCCATACTTTGATGAAATTTATGGCAACGCAAGCAGTTTACACACAATGGGGCAGGTTGCCAAAGAATGTTTGGAACAGGCAAGGCAAACCGTGGCTTCTTGTATCAATGCAAACGCAGACGAAATCTATTTTACATCTGGTGGTAGCGAAAGTGATAACTGGGCAATAGAAACCGCATGTAAATTTGGTAAACTTACAGGCAAAAATCAAATAATAACATCAGCTTTTGAACACCATGCAATTTTACACACATTGCAAGAAAAACAAAAACAAGGTTTTGAAATTGTATATTTGCCAGTTTATGGAAACGGTATTGTGCATATTGAAGACCTTGAAAAAGCAATAACAGACAAAACTTGCTTGGTAAGTATTATGTTTGCTAACAATGAAATTGGCACAATCCAACCTATTAAAGAAATTGGTGAAATCTGCCATAAACACAATGTTGTTTTCCACACTGACGCGGTGCAGGCTGTTGGTCATATTTCTGTGGATGTTAAAGATATGCACATTGATATGCTAAGTATGTCAGGGCATAAATTCCATGGTCCAAAAGGTGTTGGCGTTTTGTATTGCCGTAAAGGTGTGCCACTTTTCAACTTGATTCATGGCGGCGCACAAGAGCGTAACCGCCGTGCTGGCACTGAAAATTTGGCTGGTATTGTTGGGCTTGCAACCGCACTTGATTTAGCGTGCAAAGAAATGCAACAAACAGCAGACCATGAAACAAAATTGCGTGATAAATTGTTTGCAAGTTTAAGCAAAGTGCCACACTCAAAAATTAATGGCGATGTTAAAAATCGTTTACCAAACAATTTTAATATGTCGTTTGAAGGTATTGAAGGTGAAAGTTTGCTTTTGCTGTTAGACGATAAAGGCATATGTGCTTCAAGTGGTTCGGCTTGCACGTCAGGTTCACTTGATCCAAGCCACGTGCTTTTGGCAATCGGTTTACCACATGAAATTGCACACGGCAGTTTGAGATTAACACTCAGCAAATATACAACCGAACAAGAAATTGACGCAACAATTAAGGCTGTGCCAGAAATTGTTGAATACTTGCGTCAAATTAGCCCAGTTTGGGACAAACTTAAAAAAGGAGAATTAAAACATGTTATATAGTGAAAAAGTTATGGATCATTTCCGCAATCCACGTAATGTTGGTGAAATGGAAGATGCGGATGGTGTTGGTGAAGTTGGTAACGCAAAATGTGGCGATATTATGCGTATGTATATAAAGGTTAAAGACGGCATAATCACAGATGTTAAATTTATGACTTTTGGTTGTGGCAGTGCCATTGCAACAAGTTCAATGGCAACCGAATTGATTAAAGGTAAACCCGTGGATCAAGCATTAACGCTTACAAACCAAGCAGTGGTGGAAGCCCTTGACGGTTTGCCAGCACATAAAGTGCATTGTTCAGTTTTGGCAGAAGAAGCAATCAAGGCTGCAATTAAAGATTATTATGATAAACACAACATCGCTTACGACCAAGCAAAATTTTGTCCAACTGGCGCTTGCTGTTGCCACACTCATCATGATGAAGATTAATAGTATTACAAAAACAAATAAATAAAAATATAAAATAAAAAATTAAATAATTAAAAAACACTAAATAAATATCAAAAAATTAGTGTTTTTTATTATTTTTATCAAAAAATTAAAATTTTTTTAATTATTTTTTAACAAAATATAATATTTAAATGTTTCTCATTATTCAATATTTTAAATTTAATAATTTAACTAATTTTTATGTATCTATTAAATGAAAATAAAAAAATAAATAACGCTTTTAACATTGCTATAAATTTAAAATAAAAAATAAAACAATATTTGTTTACAATATTTTACATATAAAATTTAACTTGAAACTGATATTTGTTGAGATTTGCATTTTTGCTAGAATAAAGCGGTCTTATTTAAAAATTTAGATTTTGCCAATAAAACGAAAAAGTTAACTCTAAATTTTATAACAAAAAAAAGGAACTTTGCTTATAGCATTGTTCCTTTTTTTATTTGCATGCCTTAAAAATTTGTTTTTAGTTTGGTATGGTTATCACCATTAACTTTAAGTTTAAATTATTCTAGCAAATGTGTTATGCTTGTTCGCTGGTTGAATCTTCTTTTGCTGATTCTTCTGTTGAATTATCTTTTGTTGTTTGAGCATTTTTAATCAATTCTTCTTTTGTTTGAAGCAGAGAATATTGATTTTTAATATGCATAAGCTTTTCATCAATACATTTTGAGTAGTTGTTGCCAAGATTTTTTAATGTCCTATAAAGAACTTCAAAAGCGATGCAAACAACTACAAGTACACAAGTAATAACAATAAGGTTTACTTGTGCAGATTTAGTGTAAACGTAACCTAATAATAGTTTAGCAAGGCAAACACCAAGACCAATACCAAAACCATAACCAAAAATATAGTATAAAATTTTAAGCAATTGTGAATTTCTAACAAATTTTGTTTGGTCTTTAAAATCATGGATTTCTTTGTTAAATTCGTCAAGTTGAGTTTTGTCCATTGTGCTAACGTCAGTGTTTTTGATTTTACTAAATTTCACTTTCATAATAATCTTCCTTTGTTTTTTATTATGCGAAGTATAGCATTATTTGCATGATTTGTCAAACAGAATGATAAATATTGTCGATTGTGTATAAATATACTTAATGACTCAAAATTCTACTCAAATTCTACTCACTTGCAAAAATGATACGAAAAAAGCATACTAATTGCGGTATGCTTGATTCAATTTAACACAATCCACCTTATATAAATATATAAGTTTGGGGGTCTCCAAAGTTTGGCTCTTGCCTAGCATCTCTACCACAAGTGTTTGCTAAATCGCAAACTTCATTTTTGTTTTTTCTTATCAATTTCAATAAATTGAATTGCTAACTAAAAACAAAAAAACGTTTAACTTTCGTTAAACGCTTGTGGTAGAGATGAGTGGACTCGAACCACCGACCCCCACCTTATCAGGGTGGTGC
>CAKVCF010000083.1 GCA_934725795.1 uncultured Clostridia bacterium
TATCATTGATATTTCATATTTTCTTTTAGCCATTGAACCGTTAATTCCTTATTATGTTCACTCGTTAGTAACTTACAATAACCTTGAAACATGATATGAAGTATTTCATGACGATAATCTTTAGGATAATTAGAACTTAAGAATTCATCAATTACTTTTTGATAATTGGTAATATGAAAATTTCCTTGTTCATTTAGTTGAATAGTTGTTCAATTATTTATTATCTTTTCAATTGTAGATTATTTTAAGTTTAGTTAAAAACATTTAATTACGTTTTAAGGAAGAGATATATTTTAAACTGATTATATAAGGAGATAATATGGGTAAAAGAGAACAGTCCTGCGATTGCGAAATTATTCACCAAGATAAAGTGAGTGTTGCTAAGCAATCCATGATGAATGAAGAATGCTTACTTAACATGGCAGATTTTTATAAGGCATTGAGTGATAGCACAAGAATTAAGATTGTTGATTTGCTTGAAAAAAATGAACTTTGTGTGTGTGATATTTCAAGTTTAATTAATATGACAAAGTCAGCGGTTTCGCATCAACTTAAATATTTGCGTGAGATGAACCTTGTAAAAGCGCGCAAATTTGGCAAAGAGGTTTGGTACAGCTTGGCAGATGAGCATGTTAAACAAGTTTTAGATATAAGCAAAGCACACATTATGGAGTTGGAAGAAGATGATTAAAAGATATAAAATAACAGGTTTAGATTGCCCTAACTGTGCAAAAAGTTTAGAGCAACATATAAGCAAATTGCCAAGTGTAAATAACGCCACAATCAATTTTGTTAAGGCGTATATTGAAATTGACGCGCCCGACCAAGCAAAAGCCTTGGTTGATGTAATAGAACTAACAAAGAAGTTAGAACCTGACGCAACCATTGTTGCACCAAATGTAAACGAAAAATCCAAAAAGAGAAACACAAACTTAATTATTGATTTATGTTGTTTAGTGTTAGGCGTGGTTTTGGCAGTTTTAACTTGCACAGTTGCAATGCCAACATGGCTTTATTGGTGTGTGTTGATTGCAAGTGCATTGTTACTTGGCTATAAAACATATATCAAAGCAGTTAGGTTGCTTTTTAAAGGCACAATAAATGAAAATTTGTTGGTTACGATTTCAGTTGTTGGCGCAGTTGCTGTTGGTGAACATATGGATGCACTTATGGTTGTGGCGCTTTATTCAGTTGGCAAGATTTTGGAAAGTTTGGCATTAAACAAGTCTAAAAAGTCTATCGAAGAGTTAACAAACATTAAACCAGAGCAAGCCTTTATTGTTGAAAATGGCGAAACAAAAAAGGTAGAGCCAAAAGATATCAAAATTGGCGATACACTTATTGTGCGCGCAGGTGAAAAAGTTGCAGTTGACGGCGTTGTGGTTGAAGGGGCTGTTTCACTTAACACACAAAGTTTAACTGGCGAAAGTTTGCCTGTTCCTGTTAAGGTAGGGGACGAAGTTTTGTCTGGCTCTATTGTGTTGGACGGTGTGGTCTATATTAAAGCGCAAAAAGCGTATGAAGAAAGCACAGTTAACAAGATTTTAGAGTTGATTGAAAATGCAAGCGATAAAAAAGCAAAAACTGAAACAGTTATCAGCAAAATGAGCAAATGGTACACATTAGGCGTGATTGTTTTGGCGGTTTTGGTGTGGGGCATTGTTTGGGGCGTTACCTCAAACTTTAACACAGCGGTTTATCGTGGTTTGATTTTCTTGGTTATTTCTTGCCCTTGTGCGTTTGCAATTTCTGTGCCACTTGCTTACTTTTCTGGCATTGGTGTGGCAAGCAAAAATGGTATATTGATTAAAGGCTCTAATTATTTAGATTGTTTGGCAAAGTTGGATTTGTTGGCTTTTGATAAAACTGGCACAATCACAACTGGTGAATTTGAAATTGTTGAAATCAAACCTGTTAAAGAAAACCTTACAGAAGACAAACTTTTATATTTGGCAGCTTTAGGGGAGCAACACTCTAACCATCCGCTTGCAAAGGCCATAATGTTGGCAAACAAAACAAAGGTTAAACCTATCAAAAACTTGCAAGAAATTGCAGGGGCAGGCATTAAATTTGAATATGAAAACAACACTTATTTTGTTGGCAGAAAAAGCAAAGACATTGCAGGAACAACAGTAGAAGTGTTTGAAAACGACACACTTATTGGTCTCATCAGTTTGCAAGACAAAATCAAACAATCAAGCAAACAAACTATTGTGGATTTAAAGGCTATTGGCATAAAAACTGCAATGCTTTCAGGCGATAATGCACAAGTTGTGGAATCTGTTAGCCGTGAAATAGGTTTGGACGAAGCATACAGTAAATTGTTGCCAGAAGATAAATTCGCTTGGCTTGAAAAACAAAAGCAAAATGGTGTTAGGATTGGCTATGTTGGTGATGGTATCAATGATGCGCCTTCTTTAACTCTTGCAGACGTTGGCATAAGCATGGGCTTAAACGGCACACCAGCCAGCATTGAAGCGTCCGACATTGTAATTGCAAACGATAATCCAGCAAAGATTGTGGAAGGCATAAAAATTTCAAAATTCACACGCAAAATAGTGTGGGAAAATATCACTGTGTCCGCTTTGGTTAAAGTTTTGTTCTTGACTCTTGGTGCGTTTGGCGTAACTGGAATGTTAAGTGCTGTTATTGCAGACGTTGGTGTAACAGTTTTGGCAATTTTAAATAGCTTGCGCGTGCTTAAATTTGCAGGCGAAACCAAAAATCAAAAGCATAATCACAAGCACTGTAAAACAGAAGAATAGTTTTTCTGTAAAAAAATATTGTACAATTTAAAACTAAACTTGTGCGCGTTAAACAATTAATAACCTTTTAAAAATTAGCAAAATTTAAAAGTGCGTGTTTTTAAAATTGTTACTTTAAATTGATATAAAGAACTCATCATGTATGGTGAGTTTTTTAGTGTAATTTGTCTATCTTTGTAAGGTGTGATTAATTTTAAACCATAAGCAAAAAATAGTTTGGGGTGGATTATGAAAAAAATGCCAAACACAGTGGACAATATTAAACAAAAAATTTTAGCATTAAAAGGCAAAGAAGTTAAATTAGATGTAAACCGCGGCAGGCGTAAAGTTAGCAGTTATCGCGCAGTGGTGGAAGATGTTTACAATAGTGTTTTTACAGTTAAATCTTTAATGGATTTAAATTCGATTATCACATATTCATATAATGATATTCTTTGTGGTGAAGTTAAAATTTCAAATAGTGAAAGTGCAGTTTAGTTAATTCTTTGAATTTGCACATTAAGATATAAGGGCATATTGTTGCCCTTTTTTATTGTTTAATTGGTATCTTCGGTTTAACTTTTTGTTTGACAAATTGTGCTTATCTTTTTTATAATAAGTTAGACAGGAGATTTTATGAAAAACTTTAACCCGATTAGGGGCACAAACGACTATATGCCAAGGGACGCAAAAGTGCGTGAGGCAGTTAAAGAGAAAATTTTAAGCAGCTATCAAAGCAATGGTTACAACCTTATTCAAACCCCGATTTTAGAGAGTTTGGATTTTTTGGACAACAGTGATGGTGGTGATAATTTAAAACTTATTTTTAGAACAATAAAACGCGGCGATAAATTGGATTTAACTAAACCAAATTTAACTGTTAAAGACATTGCAGAAGAAGGTTTAAGATATGATTTAACCGTTCCACTTGCAAGG
>CAKVCF010000084.1 GCA_934725795.1 uncultured Clostridia bacterium
GTTGCCTGCGCTTCCTTTTGACTTAAACCAAACAATTTGGTTAATACTGGAACAACAACCATACCACCGCCACCACCAAAAAAGCCATTGATAGCACCTATCAACGCACCAAACAAAATAATGGTGATTTTTTTTGGTTTTTTCATTGTCTTATTGTTTGCAATATACTGATTTTTATTTGCATTTTTTTGCGCTTTGTATTATAATACAAAAGACTATATGGTTGAAAATATATTCAGCCAAACTGACCAAATTAAAGCTTGAAATTTTAATTAACGAAATCAATTTAGGTCAGGCAACAAAATATATGTTTATTATATTTGTTTTTAGCAATAATTCTTTAAAGAGGTTACGATGAAATCAAAAAATAATGTGCTTAGAAAATTTTTATCTGTGTTTGCTGTATTTGTTTTAGCAATACTAGCAAGCTTCACAATGTTTACATTTAAGCTTAAGCCAAGCAGTTATGCGGTAAGTGTTGACAATTCAAACTTTGCAGATGGTATGACTGATAATACGTCCACACCATCAAGTCCAAGTTCTTACACTTTTGTTGACAGCAACTTCAATTCAGTAAAATACAATCCACAATCAACAAACGCTGACCAACCAAAGATTAATGCTGGTGTTGTAAACATTGAAGACGAAGGCTACACAAAAACATCATCAACACAAGACGACTATGCTTTAATGATTAGCAGCAAAAAAGGTGAAAGTTCATACACTGTTAAATATGGTTACACATCAACAGAATTTACACTTGATGCTGGCAGTTATTATAAAATTGCTGTTGATATTTATGCTGACACAACAAACAACCTTGCAAGTATTTATTTGGTTGACGAAAACAGCAAGGCATATGCAAGTTATGAACATATTGGTGCAGCCAACACTTGGACAACCTACATGTTCCTTGTTAAAACAAACGATTTAGCAAGCCAAAAACTTAAACTTGCACTTTTCTTAGATGGTAATGGCACAGTTTTATTTGATAGTGTAAGGGTTAACGAACTTACAGCTCAACAATTAAATGATCACCAAACAACCTATGCAACAACAAGCAAATACATCGCGCCAACAAACGATAACATTGTTGAAACAAAATCATTCACAAAAACAAATTTAAATAGCGTATTTGCAAATGTTGATGCTTCACGTGAAATTGTTGACGATAGTGATGGATACTTTGACACTGCATTTAAAATCACAAATTCAAAAAGCACATATTCACAATACACAACAGCTGACGATTTCTTTACATTTGAACAAAACAGAGTTTATCGCGTTACATTCAATGTGAAAACAACCAACCTTTCAGGTAAAGTAAATTTAAGGCTTGTTCAAACAAACTTAACTAAAGATGAAGATGGCAATGATGTTTACGACACAAGCAACGACCACACATTAACAATTTCAAGCAACACATCATCAAGCATCACAAATAATTATAGTAAATACTCATTCTACATCAACTCTCACCCACTTAAAACAACCACATTCAAACTTGTTGTAAGCTTCGGCAGCGATACAGAGGCAGCATCTGGTGATGTTTACCTTACTGGTGCAATCGTTAGCAGTGCAAATTATTCTCATTTTAATGAAGTTTCAACTGGCTCAACCGCACAAAAAATCAATTTAGCAAGCAAAGTTATTGATTTAGATAGCGACACAAAAGCCTTGATGCTTTCAAACGGCAATTTCAACACCGTTAAAACAACTGATTATACAAAAACCTACCCTGTTACACCTGATTCTTGGACAGTAACACAAGGCACAAATCAACAACTTTACGGCGTTGTCAACACAAAAGATGACGAATTTGAAAAGTTTGTAAATAACAATACATTCACTGGTGTTGCAACAAACCCAAGCAATGACAATGTTAGCAATAATGTGCTTATGATGTATAACAGCACAACTGATACACTTGCTTATACTAGTGCATTAGACAAAGCATTAGACGCAAAAACTTATCACAGATTTAGTATAAATGTTCTTACTCAACATTCTTCATTAAACGTTAACCTTGTGGCTAAAATTGGTGAAGAAGAAGTTATTCTCTCAAGTATTAAAAATGTTGTAACTGATGGTGCTTGGCACAATGTTGACCTTTATGTTTATACAGGTATTCACACATTAAACGTTGGCGTTAAAGTTGAAATGAAATCAACAGGTTACGGCTTTGCCTACCTTGATGACGCGACATTCGATTTTGCTTTAAGAGATGGCGGCGTTATGCTTGTTCAACCAACTGAAGAACAATTCAACAACACAACCGCAGTTAATTATGGCGTAAATCACATCGCAAAAACTGACTTATCAAATTTACTTGAAACTGATTCAAGTGAAAGATATGCTACCCCAACACACTTTATCATCCCTGAAGACGAAAATGTTGATTGCGGTATTATTGATTTAACAAATGAAGCTGATGTTAAATATATTTTAGATAACTTAACACAAAATTATCAAAACTTTATTGGCTTAGACAACAAAAACATTTTAGCTATTCACGCTAAAAATTATGTAACAAAAACTTATGTAACAAATATTGCTTATCGTTTTGAAGCAAACAAATATTATGTTGTATCAGTTAAAGTTTACACTCAACATTTACAAAGTGAAAACGAAAAATTTGGCTTAGGCTTAGCCATTGAAAACTTTGAAGATTCATTCAAAAACATCAACACTGAAACCGAAGCAGAAAATGGTTGGAAAACATATAAATTCTATATCAACCCAACTGATGCAACAACATCAACCTTACAAATTTTGTTTGGTAACAACTCAACAACTTTAAAAGGTGATGCATTTATTGGTGATATCAAAATTGAAGAAGTTGAATCAACAGATTTTATCACAAAATCAACTAACAATGCTTTACTTCTTACTACTCCAAAAACAAATGACGACAGCACTGATGATAACACTAAAACTGACGACACAACAAAATCAAACAACACAGCATGGATTATTGCAATTCCAACCATCTTAACAGGTTTGGCTATTATCTTAGCAGTTGTTGGTGTAACAATGCGTAAAGTTAAATTCAAAAAGCGCGTTAAGAAAACTAAAAACGCTTACGACCGTAACTCAAAACAATCACAACAAATCTATATGCGTAAAGCCACAACAATGCGTGAAGAACGTTTGCGTGAATTAAACAAACAACTTGATACATTGCAAGCTGAACGTGCTCAATATGAAGAACAATACAAGAAAGATTTGTCTACATTGCGTCAACTTAAAATCAAACGTGCCCCAGCAAATGAAATTTCAAAACTTGATAAAGATATGAAATTAAATCAAAGGCATTCTTCACAAATTGGCTCAAGCATAAGAAATATTGAACTTGAAATTGAATACACAAATTCAAATGAATTTATTCAACAAGCCGTTAAAAAACTTTCAAGTGCAAGGCAAGATGAGGACCAAGAATAAGCTGATTTAACTTAAAAATAGACCTATTTATTTCGTCAAACTCAAAAATGTGGTTTATTGTATTAACAAAAAAGAAGCATAAAATTTGCTTCTTTTTTTATTCGTCGCCTTTCATTGCTATTTAATTTTAAGACACTGACCAATAAAAAGTTTGTCAGTTTTCAAGTTGTTATCTGCCATAATTTTTTCAACGCTTGTGCTATATTTG
>CAKVCF010000085.1 GCA_934725795.1 uncultured Clostridia bacterium
GCATTGAAAACCGAATTTTGTTTGGTAAAAGTTTTAAATCAAGCACAGTTTCAAACGCAGTTTTGGCAGATACAATCGAAAGCATGATTGGTGTTATGTATTTAACATATGGTTTACCATCAATTTCTAACGCTGTGTTAGAGGCTTTGCAAGTTAAAGAAAAGTTGGCAGCAGGTTTAACCAGCACTGACTTTAAAAGTGAGTTGCAAGTTTATTGCCAAGAACATCAAAAAAAGATTAAATATACCGCCGAAACATATGAAACAAAGGGCGGACAGACAAATTTCCGTGCCAGTGTGTTTGTTGATGAGCAATTTGTGGCTTATGGTCAAGGATCAACCAAACGTGAGGCAGAGCAGAACGCTGCACATTTGGCTTTAAGCAAACTTACAAAATGAAACGATTGTAAAAACAGACAAAGGCGATAAATAATTATCAAAATTTTTAAAAAATGTGCTTGCATAGCAAAATTTGTGATATAATAGAGCATAGATAAAAGGAAATTATGTTAGACGAAAAATTGTTTGAACCAATCTTAGATAAAAACGAACAAATCATAAAAATGTATGCACCAGATAAAAAACGCGCTTGGTTTAGCGTTTGGATATGGATGATTTTAACATTTGTTGTTTTTGCTCCAACCATTGTGTTAATCTTTTGTTCAAAAGATAGTGAAGCAATTGGCGCTGCTGTTATTTGTTTGGTCTACGCAGTTTTAGCTATCAGTTTGCCACCAATTTGTGTTGCATTGTGGTGTAAAAAAACAGTGTATGCCGTAACAAACAAGCGAATAATTATACGCACTGGTTACATAGGTGTTGATTTTAAAAGTTTAGACTTTAAAATGCTTGGCGCAATCCAAGTTAATGTCAATCTGTGGGATAAACTTTTGCGCCGCAACACTGGCACAATCTCTTTTGGCAGTATGTCAAGTCCTTTAACAACACAAACCGCTGCAGCATTCGTGTTTAGGTATGTTAGTTCGCCATATGAAACAAACAAAGAGATTAAAGCCATTATTGACGAAAATCGTGCAGAATAAGTTTAATTAATTGCCTTTTGTTGTAAAAAGAAAAATTTAAAAAATTTAAGCAAAAAACTAAAAACTGGCTAAATTTATTTGCCAAAATTTTAATTTTGTGCTAAAAAGAAGATAAATTGGAGGAAGATATGTTATTTGAACCACCTATTGATTTATTAGTTGAAAAATTAGGGTGCAGGTATATGGTTGCCGTGGTTGTTGGTGCGCGTGCCAAGGATTTGGAAAATAAAATCCCAACCCTTCTTAACGGAAGTGCAAACCTTGCCATTGACTATGCCGCCAAAGAAGTTGCTAAAGGTGAAGTTGTGGGGGCTAAATCTAACTAATGATTGCACAGGTTATTGTTGATATTCCCAATGACGCTGTTGACCGAGTTTTTGACTATATAGCACTAGAAAACACGCAAATTGGTATGCGGGTTAAAGTTCCTTTCGCTGGCAGATTTGTGTTAGGTTATGTTATACAATTAAGTGAAAAATCGCAAGTTGACCCTAGCAAACTTAAAACAATAACAAAAAATTTGGAAGATAAACCAAAATTGATGCCAGAGATATTGAACTTATGTCAGTTTATGTCTCGGCACTTTTTTTTGCGTTTAAGTGATTGCATACGTTTGGCTTTGCCTTCATGCGTAAGGCTTGATACTCAACATGAACAACTTGAATACAACTTATCTTTGCTTTATGATTTTGACACAGCTATTAACATTATCGGCAAACGCGCTAAAAATCAGGTGGCTTTGGTTGCGTTTTTAAATGAAAACAGCACAATTCCATTTTTAAAAGCCGTTGAAATGTTTGGTAGACAAAGTGTTAATGCCTTGGTTGATAAAGGCATAGTGCTTAAAAACTCAACAAGAAAAATGCGTGCACCACAGGTTGAAACAGGTGCAGAAGCAAAAAACATATTAACACCAGCACAGCAAGAAGCCGTGCAAACAATGCAAAATCAAAATAAAACCTTTTTGCTTAAAGGTGTAACTGGCAGCGGTAAAACTGAAGTTTATATGACAATCATTGAACAGGCATTAAAGCAAGGCAAAACTGCCATTATGCTTGTGCCAGAAATATCTTTAACACCACAAATGATGCAAAGGTTTACTTCACGTTTTCCTAATGATGTGGCAGTGTTACATAGTAGGCTTAGCGATGGTGAACGTTTTGACGAATGGGAAAAGATTTTTTCAGGCAACGCTCATGTTATTTTAGGTGCGCGTTCTGCAATATTTGCACCAGTTAAAAACCTTGGCGTTATTGTGATTGATGAGGAACATGACGGCTCATATGTAAGCGAAAATAATCCGCGCTATGATGCTCACACCGTGGCAGAATTTAGGGTAAGGGCAAACGCTTGTCCACTTATTTTAGGCAGTGCAACACCTTCACTTGAAAGCTATAACAAGGCGATGAAAGGTGAATATCAACTTGTTGAACTTAAACAACGCATCAACGGCAGTGCGATGCCAGACATTGAAATTGTTGATATGACAAACGAAGTTATGGACGGCAATATGTCGCCATTTTCAAAAAGCCTTGTTGCCAAACTTGACAAATGTGTTAAAGATAAAAAGCAGGCAATTATCTTTATAAACCGCCGTGGTTTTGCATCTTTTGTTATGTGTAGAGAGTGCGGCTATCGTGCAAAATGTGATGATTGTGAAGTGAGTTTGGTATATCACAAAGAAGATAATCAACTTAAATGCCATTTTTGTGGTAAAAAATATAAAATGCTTACCAACTGTCCAAATTGTAACAGCAAAAATATACGTTATGGTGCAACAGGCACTGAACGTGTTTGTGAAGAGTTGGCAGATATGTTTAAAGATGTTCCTATTTTTAGGATGGATAATGATACAACACGTGGTAAGGATGGACATAAAAAGATTTTAACTGAGTTTTCACACACAGCGCCAAGCATTTTGGTTGGCACACAAATGATTGCAAAAGGTCATGATTATCCGCTTGTCTCAGTTGTTGGCATTTTAGATGCTGATATAAGCCTTTATAACAGCGACTATAAATCGAACGAACGCACTTTCCAACTTGTAACGCAGGTTGCAGGCAGGGCGGGGCGTAAAAATGCTGATGGTCAAGTTGTGTTGCAAACATATGCTCCAAGGCATTATGTGTACCGCTTTGCACGTGCTTATGATTACGAAGGTTTTTACGCAAAAGAAATTAATGTAAGGCAAACAACAATGTTTCCGCCTTTCAGCACTATTTTGCGTATATTGGTTAGTTCTGCAAGTGATGAGCGTGCAAAAGAAGTAACAAAAAAGATTTACGACCAATGTTTGCAAATAAAGCAAAACAATCCTAAATCTGTTATATTTTTACAGGCTATGCCAGCACCAGTTAAAAAAATTCAAACAAAATATCGCTATCAAATCTTGACCAGATATCTTCCAAGTGATACAATAACAGCAGAGTTTTATTCTGCAAGCGATTTGATTGAAAAAGACGTTAGCATTTTTGTTGAAACAAATCCAAATAGTTTAAGGTAGGCATTAAACCTTAAAAATGCTAAATAATAAATGCTTATTTTTAATTAGCCATTATAACTAGTATGGTTGATTATGATTAAGC
>CAKVCF010000086.1 GCA_934725795.1 uncultured Clostridia bacterium
CTGATATCGTGCTTAAATTCCATTTAAAAGTCTGCTAAAATTCACAAATTAAAAGGATAATTATGTTTTTTTGGATAATGTTTATCATTGCTTTTTTGCCTTTGGTGATTTTGTTTCCAATAAAAAAAGTTGGTAAGAAAAATTTAAAACAACTTAAAGGTAAAAACTACATAATTGCGTGCAATCATATGACAAATAATGATGCACCAATGCTTGATATTAAGTTTGGTAAAAAGATTTATTATTTGGCTAAAAAAGAGTTGTTTAAAGGCAAATTTAAGTCCGCTTTTATGAACTATGTTGGTGCAGTTAAAGTTGATAGAGAAAAGGTTGAACCAAGTTCAATTAAGCAAGTTTTGAGATTGATAAATAAGGGTAAACGTGTTTGCATTTTTCCACAAGGGACACGCGCAAAAACACCTTATATTGAAGACGGCTCTGCAAAAGAAGGCGTTGCAATGTTTGCAATCCGTACAGACACACCAGTTGTGCCAATGATGTACAACAAAAAACTTAAACCTTTTAGGTTTACAAAACTTTATATCGGTGAACCAATCTATCCAGATCCAGAAAGGAAAAACGATAAAACATATTTGGCAGAGTTTGCCGACCTTGTTGTCAGCAAAATGAATGCCTTGCTTGAAGGAGAAAAGAAATAATGAAAATGAAAGATTTTAATATCAATATGACACAATACAACCGAGGCGACATAATCACAGGCACAATCGTAATGCTTGGTGCAAAAGAAGTGGTTGTTGCGTTAGGCGGTCTTAAAGAAGGTGTGTTTCCTCGTGAAGAACTTGAACCTAACTTCAAAATGGGCGATGCTGTTTTGGTTATGGTTACAGGTAAAATTGATGATAAAGGTTGTTTGGTTGTAAACCATGCAGGCGTAAATAAGGCAATCGAAGAAAAAGAAAAACTTAAATCACTTAAAGTTGGCAGTGAACTTAAATTTGTTGCATCTTCAATCAACACAGCTGGTATTTTAGGTGATTTTATGGGGTATAGAGTTTTCTTACCATTCAGCCAATGTGCTCCACAAGACTATGTTAATAAAGAAAGTTTAGTTAACCGCAACATAACAGCAATTGTTATTGAACTTAACAATATTAAAAAATCAATAGTCTGCAGCACAAAACTTTTAATGAACACTGAATTTCAACCAGTTGAAATCGGTCAAGTTATTCCTGGCACAGTGATTAAATTAGAAGATAAATATGCACTTGTATTGCTTGAAAATGGCACAAAGGCAAAACTTTCAATTGCTGACGCAAGTTACACACATATTGATAGTTTAAAGACAGTAATAAATGAAAACGAAAAATATGATTTTAAAGTGCTTGACACAAACACTGATTACTCACGTGTTAGCGTTGGTTTAAAACAACTTCAAACTGATCCACGTGATGCCGCATTTAACCAACTTAACATAGGTGATGAAGTGGAAGGCGAAGTTGTTAAAATTTTGCCAGTTGGCGCTGTTATAAGGCTTGATAATGGTTTTTCTGCAATGGCAATCATAAAAGATAATAGCGATAGGGCAAATGTTGCAACACACCACCTTTATAAATTAAATTCTCGTGTTAAAGGTTATATTTCATATTTAAACAGTGAAAGGCACAAAATCAACATTATCACAAATCGTAAAAAGGAAAGTGAAGAATAGATCTTCACTTTTTTTAAGTTCACAAACACATACGTTTGCATAAAACTTAATTATTAATTGTCTATTAACTAAACATTTTTAATGTCAAATAACAAAAAATAAAAGGCAAATATAACAAAACTTTAAAATTACATAGGCTTTATTTTGTTTATTGTTGTGTGAACTTCTTAATCAATAATATAAAAATCACATATTTAAAATACACCATTGTACTTTTAAATAAGGCATTTAAGGAGTGCTATATCAATGCAAATTCAACAATATATACGAAAAAATTAACTATATGCCTTAAATTTCGACATTTTGTTTGCATTTATTTTAAATCAGGCGTAAAATTGCCCGTATGAGGCTAAAAAGGATTTTATATCCGTTGATTTGCATTGCGGTCGTTTTTGCGATTGCAACTTTTTTAATTGTCAAAAATAGATTTAATGATAATCCAACAGCTCAAACTGAAACTTCTGTTAAAACTGGTGATGCAGATTCAAATAAAACAAATGATGATTCAAATAAAACAAATGATGATTCAAATAAAACAAATGATGATTCAAATAATGAAGATGACGGCACACAAACATTGATTGAAGACCCTGACGACAAACCTGATGATAATCCTGCTGACGACAACACAAATGATAATGATGACGATAACACTGGTGAAGAAGATAACACAACTGGTGGCGGAACAAGTGATACACCAACAAATCCAAGTGAGGACGAACCTGCTGATGATGACACCATCATTGAACCAGAAAATCCAATTTCACCTGTTGAAGATAGCGTTAAAATAGTTTTAGCTGATTGCGATTCAAACACTATTGTGGTTAGCACTGATATTCTTTGTTTAAATTATGAAATTGTTGACGGAAATAAGCAGTATGTGAATCAAGATGTTAACATAATTATTGAAAACGAAAATGTTTGCGATATTATGTTACAAGGCGCACCATTAATTTACTTGCAAAAGCAGGGTAAAGGTAAAACAACTGTAAAAATTGTTTCAGTAACAAATCCAAAAATATTTAAAATAATAACAGTGATTTTTAACTAACACTAGCAAAAATTTTTTATTTAATTTTATTAAGATAAACAAAAAAGCACCTATACCTAGGTGTTTTTTCTCTGTACGATTTAATGTTAAGCATTCTTTGTAAAATGATATTCAGCCATCGCAACGCTAATTGCAAGGTTAAAAGAATCTATTTCGTTTGATTGCCTAATTTTTATTTTAGTGCCTTTGTTTGCAACTTCTTGTGGCAGACCAGTGGCTTCATTGCCAAACACAAGTGTAAATGGTTGTTTGTTGTTAACATCTGTTTGTTGCAAATATTGAGTGCCATCTAAACAAAAAGTGTAAATTTTATTTGCTTTATATTTATTAACATACTCTTCAAAACTATCAAACGACTCAATGTTAAGCCTAAAAATTGCACCCATTGATGCACGCACAACTTTAGGGTTAAATTGGTCAGCACAAGGGCGAATTAAAGCAATGTTTTTTAAATTTAAGCCAAGTGAAGTTCTAAGTATCGTGCCTAAATTGCCCATATCACTAGGGTTAACAAGGCATAAGTGATTGCCTTTATTCAATTTGCCTTCAAATTTTTTAAATTCGCCAACAATATGCACGTTTTCTTTACCTGACAAACTTTCAACAAATTTAGTACGTTCAAGCAAAGAAATGTTATTTTTACGGCAAAAATCAAAAAGGGCATTAACATCATCAGTTAACTTGATATTTTTAGTGTAATAAACACCAACAACTTGTTCTGGTTTATTTTTTACTAGTTCAAAAGTTGCAAACATACCTATTGCAAAACTATTTTCGTTTGATTTATCATATTTCATATTTATATTTTACATCAAAACGTAAATTTTGCCAAGTTATATTTATTAATTGGTTAACAAAATGTGCTTGCTAACAAAATTCATGTAAAATTA
>CAKVCF010000087.1 GCA_934725795.1 uncultured Clostridia bacterium
GACTTGCAGATGCCGATGTAGTTTTTGCTGTAGCCTTCTTATCACCGCTTGGCTTTTTAGCACCGCCAGCCTTCTTTTTATCTGCACCTTTTTTGTCTGCTTTTTTATCACCACCCGCTGCTTTTGCCGCCACTGGTGCAACAGTTGCATCAGCACCCGCCGCACGTGCCACCAAATTAGTTTGTGCTTCAGCATGTTTTTTAGTTATTGACGAAACAACGTCAGTAGTTGAAGAATCCACAATATTTTTACCAAGTTGTTCAGTTGTTTGACCAGCTGATTTTGCAATCAAGTCTATCAATGTTTGTTTTGTTTGATTTATTGTTGTGCCAGTTGACGCAACAAATTTTTCACGCACTGCTGGATTTAATGTTTCAGCCACCGCCTGTTGCACTATTTTTGAACATATTTTATTTTTTATTACAATATAATCAGCCGCAACATCCGTTAAAGATTGACGTCTTTCAACACCATTTGTGTTAAGCACACACTTTGTTGTTATCGTTTCTTGTTGTTCACCTAAAACTGGCGCATTAATAACATCAATAACCTGTGATAATTTAACATTTTGCTCAACAAGAAGATTTCGTCTTTCAACTTCAAATTCTTGTTTTTCCTCAGGCTTTAATGTTGATATATTTGCTTCTATTGTTTGATTTATAACTTCGTTAACAGTTTTTGCAAAGAATGGTTTGTCAAGCCTTATCACACTTGGTTGTTTTGAAACAACATCTTTAATCTTTGCATCAACAACCTTTTTAAGTTCTGGATATTTAGCAATTATCTGCATCATTTGAACAGCGTAATTTGCTTCTATTTCTTCAATTTTATCTTCATTTTCAAGCATTATTTGATTGGCTTTCATTAAATATTTAAAGCGGTTAACAATGCCATAATATTTAGATAATGTTTCTTGGTCCATATTGAAAACGTCCATTGCATTTCCACCAAATGGCGAAATGTGCCATTTTGCGTAGACCGCATTTTTATCAATAACACCTGAAGTTTCAAAACTATCTAAAATATATTCATTGATATTGCTGAACAAACCGCTATTTGTTTTAAAGTTTGCTTGAAAATTCACTTTTTCAGCCAACGTCAAAACCGCCTGTTCACCTTCATAGGTAACAAAAAATGTGATTTGTCTATCAAGTTTAATTACACTGGCGCAGACATCCACATTATCAACAGTGTCCACAATATATTTTGGCATAGCAATCAACTCTTCAACGATTTGAGGGTCAACAAAATAATTGCCTTCCGCGTCAAAATCGCCTAACATACAGCCTAAAATAGTATGTCGCATATTATTAAATTTTAAATTTTCAATTTCAGCGCTGTCAGTAACAAAACCCTGTTCACAATCAGCTCTTAAATATTGCGCCATAATCTTCTCCTTATGTGTATAACAAAATTTTACCAATTTATATTGATAAGTATAACATACCAACAAAAAATTACAAAACAAAACCAACAATTTTATTTTGTCAGCACACAAATATAAATTTAATCATGAAACACACATACCTGCAAATTAGATTCGCACAAAAAAACGATGCTTTTATATCATCGTTTTTTACATTTTATTCTTCTGCTTGAGCATTTAATTTTGCTTGTTGGTCAGCAAGGGTTAATGCTTCAATCATCTCATCTAAATCGCCATTCATAAACGCATCAATATTATACAAACTTAAACCTATGCGGTGGTCAGTAACACGACCTTGTGGAAAGTTGTAAGTTCTTATACGTTCACTTCTATCACCTGTGCCAACTTGCGCCTTACGATTTTGCTTATATTCGGCTTCTTTTTGTTGTTGATAATAGTCATAAATCTTTGAACGCAAAATTGCAAAGGCCTTTTCTTTGTTTTGTGTTTGACTGCGTTCATCTTGACAACTCACAACTATACCAGTTGGAAAGTGAGTTATACGAATCGCACTGCTTGTTTTATTAACTTTTTGACCACCCGCACCACTGCTACGGAAAATATCAATACGAATATCTTTTTCATCAATATTTACATCTGCATCTTCCATTTCTGGCAAAATAGCAACCGTTGCTGTTGATGTATGCACACGCCCTTGGCTTTCAGTTTCAGGCACACGTTGAACACGGTGAAAACCAGATTCAAACTTGAATTTTGCATAAGCATTTTTACCTTTGATTTGTGCTTGAACTTCTTTAACACCACCAAGTTCTGTTTCTTCAATATTTAATATTTCCATTTTAAAACGATGGCTATCGCAATACATTTGATACATTCTTAAAAGGCTGTGAGCAAACAAAGCACTTTCTTCACCACCTGCACCACCACGAATTTCCAAAATAACGTTTTTGGTGTCATTTTCATCTTTTGGCAAAAGCAAAACTTTAAGACGTTCTGTGCTTGCGTCAATTTGTTCTTTAAGTGATAAACTTTCTTCCTTTAACATATCTTTCATTTCAGGGTCAGTTTCAACTTCCAATTGAGCGTTGGTTTCTTCAAGTTCTTTTGTTAATTTGCAGTTCAAATCATATTCTTCAATCAATGGTTGAAGATTTGCATGTTCTTTAACTTTTGCTTGCCAAGTTTTTGTGTCTGCAATAACTGCTGGGTTTGAAATTTCTTGTGTTAAAACATCAAATTTTTGTTTTGTTAATTTAAGTTTGTCCAACATCATAATATTTTTCTCCTTTTAATTTCAATGTATATGTTTTTTATTTAATCATATTTGAATAATTTTTTATTCAATAAATAATAAATTATTTTTTAATAAATAAAATTTAAATTATTTTTTTAAATATAGCAAAATATTCTAAATTTTTAATAAAATCATTATTAATTAAATTATTTTTTTAGTTTTTTTAAATATTTTGAAATAATTTTTTATTTTTATTTAAACAAATAATTAGTGTGTATTTTTATCAATTTTATTACTTTTTTTATTTTATTTTTTAAACACCATAACGCGTTCTATGCCATTATAATCTTCAAGCACTTCAAGCAATTCAAAATCGTTAAAAAGGCTTTCAATCATAAAGCGTTGGTCTTCACCAATTTCCATAACAAGCACACCATCGTCATTGAGATATTTGCGCAAATTGTCATGAATAATATTGTAATAGTCCAGACCTAAATCTCCGCCGTCAAGTGCAAGCCTTGGATCATACTTTTTAACCTCTTCGTCAAGGTCGGCAATATCATCAGTTGCAATATAAGGTGGATTTGAAACAATGATATCAAATTTCCCTTCAACCGCCTCAAACATATCAGACAATAAAAATTTTACATCAACATTATGCATTTCTGCATTTGCTTCAGCTATGTTTAACGCACGTTGTGAAATATCTGTTGCAAGCATATCAATATCACAATTCTTTTTTATACTGATTGCCAAACATCCACTGCCAGTGCACAAATCAAGTGCTGTTTTATAATTATTGTTGCGAATATATTTTAACGCAGTTTCCACAACCAATTCACTATCTTGCCTTGGCGCTAAAACAGAGTTGTTAATTTTAAAATCTAGGCCATAAAAGCATGTGTGTTTAAAAATCTTGTTTACTGGAATATGTTGTTTGCGCATTTCAGCAAATTTCAAGATTTTTTGCACGGTTTCA
>CAKVCF010000088.1 GCA_934725795.1 uncultured Clostridia bacterium
GATATTTTGTATCCTATCAAGAAAAGCACAAAGCCTGAAAATGTAGATACTGAAAATTTCCGTGCTGATTTTTATGCAAACTATAAAGCTGGCAAATATGATAAAGATACTATTGATATTGATGTTAAGGACGAGCCACAACAAATGAACCTTATGGACGGCATTGGGGCAGAAATTAACATTGGTCAAATTATGGGTGGCATTATTAAAGCACCACGCAAATTGAAAAAGATGACAGTTGAACGCGCACGTGAACTTTTGTTGGACGAGGAGTGCGATAAACTTATTGACCCAGATGCAGTTAATAAAGAAGCAATCTATCGTGCTGAACAACAAGGCATTATCTTTATTGATGAAATTGATAAAATTGCAGCAAAAAAGAATAATGGTCAAGACGTTTCACGTGAAGGTGTGCAACGTGATATTTTACCTATTGTTGAAGGCAGCGTGGTTAATACTAAATATGGTGTAGTTCACACTGACCATATACTTTTCATAGCGGCAGGTGCATTCCACATTGCAAGTGTTAGCGATTTGATACCTGAACTTCAAGGTCGTTTCCCTGTTATTGTTGAGTTAGATAGCTTAACAAAAGAAGACTTTAAAAAGATTTTAACAATACCTCAAAACGCACTTATCAAACAATATCAAGAACTATTGCGTGTTGATAATGTTGATCTTGAATTTACTGATGATGCAATTGACGCTATTGCTGAACTTGCAGCAGACGAAAATGAAACAAGTGAAAATATAGGTGCACGCCGTTTGCAAACAATAATGGAACTTTTGCTTGAAGATATTTCTTTCAATGCGAGTGATAACAATCCAATGGTTAAAGTTGTGGTTGATAAGCCATTTGTGCTTAACACAATGAATGCACTTATTCACACACATGATTTCAAAAAATACGTATTATAGAAGTTAACTTTTTGCCAATGAAAGACTCAAACATGGAATTTTTAAAAAGATTTGAACTGATGCTTTCAGCGGAACAAGTTGAAAAACTTGTTTCCACACGCATCATAGTTTTTGGTACGGGTGGTGTTGGCAGTGCAGTGTGCAATTTTTTGGTGCGTTCTGGCATTTCTAACTTAACAATCGTGGATTTTGATACAATTGACATAACCAACCTTAACCGTCAACTTGTGGCAAATCAAACCAATGTTGGCAAACTTAAAGTTGAAGAAATGAAAACGCAACTTTTGAATATCAATCCAAACGCAAAAATAACCGCCATCGCTGAAAAATATGACGAAAACAGCACCATTGATTTAAGCCAATTTGATATTATTATTGATTGCATTGACGATATTAAGGCAAAAAAGCGCCTTATCATGCAAGCAAAGAAAAACAAGGTTTATATTCTTTGCTCAATGGGGGCAGGCAATAGATACGCAGAAATTCCTAAATTTGAAATTGCAGATATTTCCAAAACAAGTTACGATCCAATCGCAAAAATACTGCGCAAGTTTTGTGCTGAAAACCGCATAAACAAACTTGATGTGTGTTACACTAAACAAAAAGCAACAAAATTTGATTGCAAAACAGTGGCTAGCGTGGTATACTATCCAGTGATGATGGCTGGCACAATAGTTGCAAAAGTTATAACAAAAATTGTTGGCTAGCAAGCAAAATATAGTTGGTTTGAAATAGAGCCAAAAAGGAGAGTATTTTGGAACAAGTTAAAACCGAAAATTTTGATAATGTTATCAATTCAAAGGACTTAACAGTTGTTGATTTTTCAGCAACTTGGTGTATGCCTTGCCGTATGCTTAAACCTATTTTGGAACGTTTAAGTGGCAAGATGAAAAACATTAAATTTTATAATTTAGACATTGACGATAGCGAAGAAATTGCAAAACGTTATCGTATATTCAGCGTGCCAACTGTTGTATGCTTTAGGAACGGCAAAAAAATTGACAGCAGTGTTGGTTTGATTTCAGCAGATGAAATGGAAGATTTCATCACAAGATGCGAAAACACACAAGTTGAAGATTAACGGGTTGAATAAAAACACAAAGGAGTATTGTATAGAGAAAGCATGTCAAAGTTGTGGTATGCCAATCACTGATAAAAGTGTTTTAGGTAGTGAGAAAAATGGTAAAATCAACCAAGATTATTGCAAATATTGCTATCAAGATGGCGAATTTATTGACAAGGTTGACATGAAAACCTATATCAAGATGTGTTCTCAATACGGTGCTCAGGCTGGTATAACCAACGAACAAATGAAAGCCTATTGTGAAAAATTATTTCCAACCTTAAAAAGATGGAAAGCCAAATAATTTATTGATTTAAAAACTTTTTTAAAGAATATCACTTCAGTTGGTATTCTTTTTTTTATCAAATTATCTTACAGATTACAGGCAAAAGCTTTTTACCATCAGTTTTCAGTAAATGTCCTGATAATAAACTTTAAGTTAAATTTAAGTTATATTTTTGCTTAATTGATTTAACAATTAAATATTGACAAAATATGCAATAAGTGATATATTATCACACGGAGAAGGAAAAATGACAGAAAAGATTTATTTAGACAACGCTTCAACCACACGTATCAGTGGCGAAGTGCTTAACGAAATGAACAAAGTTTACACATCAACTTTCGGCAATTCAAGTTCTTTGCACAGTTTTGGCCGTGAAGCAAGTGCTTTGATTGACGCCAGCCGCGACACGATTGCTGATTCAATCAATGCCAAAAGCAATGAAATTTATTTGACAGCAAGTGGCAGTGAAGCAAACTCATGGGCTATCATTGGCTTGGCAAATGCTAATAGGGCAAAAGGTAACCAAATTATCACAAGCAAGATTGAACACGAATCAATTTTAAACGCTTGCAAATATTTGGAGAAAAATGGCTTCCAAGTTACTTATTTGGACGTTGATAAAAACGGCTTTATTAACTTTGCTGATTTGTTGCACGCAATCACAGATAAAACAATTTTGATTTCTATTATGGCTGCAAACAACGAGATAGGCACAATTCAAAATATCAAAGCCATTGCACACACCGCACACGAAAAGAACATTATTTTCCACACTGATGCAGTGCAACTTTATGGACATATGGCACTTGATGTTAAAGATTTAGGCATTGATGCAATGACAATGAGTGCACACAAAATTTATGGTCCAAAAGGCGTTGGTGCTTTGTATTTAAGCAACGATGTTGCAATCGACCCTATTGTGTTTGGTGGCAATCAAGAACGTTCACGCCGTGGTGGCACAAGCAACACTGCTGGCATTGTTGGCTTTGCAAAAGCGGTTGAAATTGCAGTTAGAGATATGGCAACAAACAACCACAAATTGCGTGCGTTAAGTGAATATTTTGTTTCAAAAATCACAAGTTCTGTTGAAAATATCATTATCAATGCAAACATCAAACAAAAATTGCCTCACATTGTTTCAATTTGCTTTGTTGGTGTTGACGGTGAAAGTTTGCTTACAAAACTTGACCTTGCTGGCGTGGCTGTATCAACTGGCAGTGCTTGCACAAGCAACAGTTTAACAGTTTCTCACGTTATTTCAGCAATCGGCCTTAAACCAGATGATGCAAAAAGCACAATCCGTTTCAGCC
>CAKVCF010000089.1 GCA_934725795.1 uncultured Clostridia bacterium
GAAAGTTATGGCAAGAAGGTAGCAAACAAGTTCAAGCGAAGAAGAATAGTAGACCGCTTGCGCCGTGAAAAATGCGTCAGTTGATAATAAGGAGCAATTTGTTCCGTTAATTTAATCATATTTAAAATTGCACATATTTGCATTTCAATTAAACTTTTTAGATTTAAATTAACAACATTTGCTTGAAGTAAGGTGGTACCACGATTATTTCGTCCTTGCATTGTGCAAGGTTTTTTTATTTAACAAACTAAAACCAAATATATGATTTGCGTTTATAGTGTTTATTAAGCAAAATAAACCAAGCAATTTAATTTAAAATTTAACAACAATTTTAAAGGAGAAATTATGTTAGAAAACAAATACAATGCCCTTGAAACTGAAAAAAAGTGGCAAAATTATTGGCAACAAAATGGTATTTATAAATTTGATAAAGATAGCCACAAGCCAACTTATTCAATAGACACACCGCCACCAACCGTTAGTGGTGAGTTGCACATTGGCCATATTTCAGGTTTTACACAAGCAGATATGATTGCCCGCTTCAACCGTATGCAAGGCAAAAATCTTTTTTATCCATTAGGTTTTGATAACAATGGTTTACCAACCGAACTTTTGGTTGAAAAGAAAAAGAATATTCGTGCACACACCCTTCCCCGTGAAGAGTTTACACAAATTGCACTTGACTTGGTTAAAGATTACAATCAAGCATATCGCGACATGATGGTTCGTGCAGGCATGAGTTGTGATTTAAGTTTAGGTTACAACACTATTGACCAACACAGCCAAAAAACAAGTCAAAAATCATTTATTGATTTGGCACGCCGTGGCATCGCTTATCGTGAAGATAAACCAAGCCCTTGGTGTTGCAAATGTCGCACTAGTGTTGCAGCCGCAGAATTGGAAGATAAAGAATTTGACAGCGTGTTCAATTATCTCAACTTCCGTTTAGCAGACGGCAGTGGCACAATCCCTATCGCAACCACACGTCCTGAATTTTTACCAGCTTGCGGTGCTATATTTGTTAACCCTGAAGACGATAGATATAAACACCTTATTGGCAAAATGGTTAAAGTTCCTTTGTTTGAAGAAACTGAAGTGCCAGTTTTGGCAGACAGCAAAGTTGGTATTGACAAAGGCACAGGCATTGTTATGTGCTGCACTTTCGGCGATCAAACTGACGTTGAATGGTGGAAACAATATCACCTTCCACTTAAACAAGCCATTGACGAAGGCGGCTACATGACTGAAATCGCTGGCAAATACGCTGGCCTTAAATCTGGTGAAGCACGCAAAGCAATGTTAGAAGACCTTAAAGAGCAAGGATATTTGTATAAACAAGATCCTATTACTCACTCTGTTAAAGTGCATGAAAGGTGCGAACAACCTATTGAATTTTTATCTAAAAAACAATGGTTCATCCGTACTTCTACCCCTGAACTTAAAGCAAAATGGGCTGAACTTGGCAATCAAATTGAGTGGCGCCCAGAAGGTATGAAAACAAGATACATGGCTTGGGTTAGCAACTTAAATCAAGACTGGTCTATTAGCCGTCAAAGATATTTTGGCGTTCCGTTCCCTGTTTGGTATTGTAAAAAATGTGGAAAACCAACCTTTGCAAACATTGAAGATTTACCAGTTAATCCATTAACCAGCCAACCAAAATGCGCTTGTGAGTGCGGTTCAACTGAATTCACGCCAGAAATTGACGTTATGGACACTTGGGCAACAAGTTCAGTAACACCACAAATCAATTGTAACTGGGCCGAAGATGAAAAGGGTTGCGCAGAAAAAATGCCTATGGACATGCGTTTCTGCGGTCGCGACATTATCACAACATGGTGTTTGCGTACAATAATCAAAGCATATTACCATCAAGGCTGCTTACCATGGAAAAAATTGATTGTCAATGGCTGGGTTATGGCAGACAAAGGCATTAAATTCAGTAAATCAAAATCTAACAGCAAAATGAATTTAAACGACATGCTCAACAATTACAGCGCAGACGTTGTTCGTTATTGGTGTGCAAACGGCGCTTATGGCCGTGATGTCATGTTCACCGATGAAGGATTAAAAGACGGTCTTAAACTTCAAAATAAAATTTGGAACGCTTCAAAATTTGTTTTGAGTTTCCTTTACGACTACACACCTAAAAAGCCTGAAACAATTTTGTCAATGGACAGATACATTATGCAAAAATTCAACCAAGCATATGAAAAAACTTGCGCTTTCTACCGTGATGTAGAAATGGGTTACGCAAAAGATGCTATTGAAAAATTCTTCTGGTCTTTCTGCGATAACTATATTGAAATTGCAAAAAATCGCTTATATAAACCTGAAATTTATGGCGAAAAGGCAAAAGAAAGTGCACAATGGGCTTGCTACAATGTTTTACTTGGTATGCTTAAATTGCTTGCAATTACGATGCCGCATATAACTGAAGAAATTTACCAAGATTATTTCCGTCAATTTGAAAAAACTGAAAGCATTCACTTGTGTGTTCTTGCCCCACTTGATATTGAAGAAGAGGCAAACTTAACACAAAATGGTGATATGGTTGTTGATATTGTTTCAAAAGTTCGTCAATTTAAGAGTGAAAACAAATTGAGTTTAAAAACTGAAATCGAAGATGCAACAATCACAACTGAACAACCAGAATTTGTTGAAAGTTGCGCTGCGGACATCAAAGCAGTTTGTTCTATCCGTGATTTAAAAATCAAAAAAGGTGAATTTAATGTTGAGATTGGCAAAATTATTGAAAAACAAAATTAATTTATGTATTATTTTATAAATATACATTACATTATAAAATCACACTGTTAAGATAAGGAGAAGTTTATGAATTTCTTTAAACAAGGCAATCCATCTGGTTTATTTTCATGGCAACACTTATTAATTTGTGCCATAGCGTGGGCAGTTTTACTGTTCTTTGCCATTTTCTTTGGCGTAAAGGATAGAAAAAAGGGCAAAGATGCACTTTACAAAAACAAATTTTTGCTTATTGTAACTATACTTATGTGGGCTGGTGAACTTTCCAAATACATTGTTATTATAACCACAAGAGGTTGGGGCGATATGCGCCAAATTTTGCCTTTCTTCTTGTGCAATTTGCAGCTTTACACGCTTCCATTATTACTTGTTTCAAAAGGTAACTTTAAAAAAGCAATGGCAGATTTAACATTTGCTTTTGGCCTGATTGGTGCAGTTGGTGGAACATTTATTTGCACAGAATTTATGTATAATTATGCGTTCAGTTTTTACCCTTTAAGCAGTGTGTTTACACACACAATGGCGGGTATGGCAAGTTTGTATATTGGCGTTGCAAATCTCTTCACTTTGAATAAAGATACCCTAAAATGGACTGTTCCAATTATGTTTGCTTACAGCGGTATTGCTTGGATTGTTGCCTTAATTACAAAATTCAATTATATGTTCTTATTGTTCAGCGATGGCACACCTTTTGAAATTTTATATCAGTTATTTAAAGGGAACAGAATTTTATATCCATTATCTGTGATTATTTTGCAAATATGCGTTCTACTTTTATTC
>CAKVCF010000090.1 GCA_934725795.1 uncultured Clostridia bacterium
ATCCTGATGTAAAAAACAAAATCAAACATATTTATTGCGAAGGTTGCGCACCTTATGGTTGGAAACATCAAGGCAATTGGACACACTATGTGTCATTCAATGCGTCAAGCGACCCTGAAGCAATGCAAATTGTTTTAAATAGTGGCATTCCAATAACAATTGTTCCATCTAGGATGGGGCGTGAGTTGGCAAACTTTACTGAACAAGAAGTGGAACAAATTGGCAAAATCAATGATGTTGGCAGGTTCTTGCATGAAATGTATAATGGCTATTGGGAACATGGCTATCATGATAGACGCATTGCAACCAATGATACATGTGCGGTGCTCAACATGCGTTACCCTAAATTGTTTAAAACAGTTGGCGTAAACATTGAAGTTGATACTGATGCAATGCCAGGTAAAACAACAATGCGCAAAAATCGCAAAAGTCAGGTTAAACTTGTTGTTGGCGTAAATAAAAAGAAAATGCACAAGATGTTTTATCAAGCTATTGAAAAACTAGGCAGGTTTAAATTTTATAAAAAGCCTGCACAAAATTAATTGATTTTAATCAAAGTCAAATATAAATAAATTTCACTACAAAGTGGATTTATGGTTTACAAAAGGAGAATTATTGTGAATTTACCAAACAAACTTACACTTATGCGTATCATTTTGATACCTTTTATGATGTTCTTTTACCTTGCTGATTTTATACCTTTCGGCATTGGCAAGATTGTTGCTATCGTGATATTTATTTTGGCATCATTAACTGATTTGCTTGATGGCAAAATTGCACGCAAATACAATCTTGTAACAGACCTTGGCAAGTTTTTAGACCCTATTGCAGATAAATTGCTTACTGCAACCGCTTTCTTGCTTATCATGGCAGACCACACAATTCCAGCACCTTGGGGTGTTATTGTTGTTGCAATCATTATTGCACGCGAATACACTGTTAGCGCACTTAGACAAATTGCCGCAACCAAAGGCATTGTTTTGGCAGCTGATATGTGGGGTAAAATCAAAACTGTTGTTCAAATGATAGCTTTACCAATGAGCATGCTTGTTGCATATCTCAATGTTTGTGGCTTTGCAAATGCAACTGTTATTTTGGTGTTTGCAATCATCAGCTATGTGTTGATCGGCGCAGCAACATTGCTTACAGTTATGTCTGGTATTCACTATTTGGTTAAAAACCGTGCTTGCTTTAAAGATGAAAAGCAAGAAAATAAAACTGAGAATAAATAGTTTAAACAAAAAATTTGTCGAACAAATGTTTGACAAATTCTTTTTTTAGCATTATACTTATTTTATATTTTGGAGGATTTATGAAAACCGAAAAATCAAAAGTGGCAATCATTTTAGATGCCGTTTGTGGCACACTTATGTTGGTTTGCACGTTGGCATATTTGTTGATAGGTGTTGTTAAAAACATTTGGCACCCAACTTGGATTATCATTGTGGTTGGTGGATTTGTTTGTGCTTTAATAGGAATAATAACCGATGCAATGACAAAAATCAATGCAAAGAACAACGAAACACAAAACAAAGATTAATAATCAAAATAAAAATCACAAAATGCAAAATCAACATTTTGAATTTTCAATAGTTTAAGGAGATTTTATGACAGACGATAGAAAAAAATCATTGGAAGCAGCCATTGCGCAAATTGAAAAACAATATGGCAAAGGTTCAATTATTAAAATGGACGAAACCAATTATGGTGAAGGTATTGAAGTTATACCAACAGGATGTTTGCCACTTGATATGGCACTTGGTGTTGGTGGTTTGCCAAGGGGCAGAATTATTGAAATCTATGGTCCAGAAAGCAGCGGTAAAACCACTGTTGCTTTGCATGTGATTGCTGAAGCTCAACGTATGGGCGGTACAGCTGCCTTTATCGATGCTGAACATGCACTTGACCCTATTTACGCACAGAAACTTGGTGTTGATATTGGTGCTATGTATGTTTCTCAACCAGACACTGGTGAACAAGCACTTGAAATCACTGAACAACTTGTTCGCAGTGGTGGCGTTGATATTGTTGTTATCGACTCTGTTGCAGCACTCACACCAAAAGCTGAAATTGACGGCGAAATGGGCGACAGTTTTATCGGTTTGCAAGCCCGTCTTATGAGCCAAGCTCTCCGTAAACTTACAGGCGTAACATCAAAGAGCAAAACTTTGGTTATTTTCATCAACCAACTTCGTGAAAAAGTTGGTGTTATGTTTGGCAACCCTGAAACAACACCTGGCGGTAAGGCACTTAAATTTTATTCTTCTGTCCGCTTAGATGTTAGAAAAGTTGACACAATCAAAAATGGTCAAGATGTTGTTGGCTCACGCACACGCGTTAAAGTTGTTAAAAACAAAGTTGCTCCACCATTCAAATCAGCAGAATTTGATATCATGTATGGCGAAGGTATCTCAATCCTTGGTTGCTTGATTGATGCAGCAATTGAAACTGATGTTATTGAAAAATCTGGCAGCTGGTTCAGTTATAACGGCGATAAAATTGGCCAAGGTAAAGAAAATGTTAAAGCATACCTTTCTTCTCACCCTGAATTGGCTGACGAAATCAACGCTTTGGTACGCGAAAAACTTTCAAACAAATAATATTTGTTAAAATTGAAAGAATAGGTATTCATTAAATTAATCAAAAAATGTTGCTAACTTTAAAATTTAAAGCCGTAAAAACAATATGGTAATTTAAAGTTGGTGTGCAAATGAGAAAATTTAGTTTATGTTTCAAACTTTAATATAATTTATCTCAAAAAAATTTATTTGATAAATTGCATTTAAAGTGAACATAAAAAACAAAATTATTTAGCTTATGTTACAAACTTTAAATATACACAACGTTGCATTGGCAGACAATGTAACACTAAATTTTGATAAAAAACTCAATGTTATCAGTGGCGAAACTGGTGCGGGCAAAAGCATCATTCTGGATGCATTGAGTTTTGTTTTCGGTGGCCGCAGCGATAAATCACTTATTCGCACTGGCCAAACAAAAATGAAAGTGGAAGCAATCTTCACTGATTTAAAACAATCACATATTGATTTTATAAAACAAGAACTTGGCATAGAATGTGAGCAAGAAATGTTTTTGTCGCGTGAACTTGATATAAACGGCAAAAATATCTGCAAAATCAATGGCGAACTTGTGCCTGTTGCCGTTGTTAAAAAAATATGTTTGAAATTGGTTGATGTGCACGGGCAAAGTGAACATTTAGCAATTTTGGATAACGATTATCAGTTAAAGATAATCGATTTGTTCAGCAAATCGGCTGAGCAATATTTGGCTAAAATCAATGCGTATATTGAACAAATACACAATATTGATTCACAAATCAAAGCTCTTGGAGGCAATGAACAAGAAAAACAAAATCTAATTGATTTGTACACATATCAAATTAATGAAATTAATCAAGCAAAAATTCAACCAACCGAATTTGAAGAACTGACAGAAGAAAAGAAAGCAATGCAGCAGTTTGAAAAAATCAACGATAATTTAACTGAGTTTTTATCTGTTTGCA
>CAKVCF010000091.1 GCA_934725795.1 uncultured Clostridia bacterium
CTGTTAGCTCAGTTGGTAGAGCAACTGACTCTTAATCAGTGGGTCCGGGGTTCGAGTCCCCGACGGTCCACCACGGCGAACAAAATACGAACACTGCCTTGCTGGTTATCTTAAAAGAGGTGTTTGGTATTGTGTTAAAAAAAGATTGTTAGCTTAAACTAGCAATCTTTTTTGTTTAAAAGCTTGACAAGGCTATTTTCTTTTGATAGTATAGTTGCGCAATAAAAATGTTAAGTGATATAGTTAAGTGGTGTTGGTGACGCCACTTTTTTTATTCCAAATCTGAAAAGATATCATTAGGCAGGTCAAAATTAAGTGTTTTAGAAATGTTATCGTCTAACCTTATAAACACTTTTTTGTGCTTTGCAAGCTCATTTATTAAGGTTTCTTCCTGCTCGGCAAACAAATTTAATAGTCGGTTAAACTCTTTTGAGGTCAATTTATGTGCTAAAAAACTCAAATCTTTTTTCAAGTCTGCCACTTTTTGACTTTCTTTATACTGCAAAAGATTTTTCAAAGCTAAAAATTTTTTATATGTAATACTTGCCATTTTTTATCCTTTTTGCTTGCATTTTCTGTTTTAAATGTGTTACTATCAATGTGATAGGGGAAGGGCAAACACTAGCGTTTGCTTCTTTTTTTTATTTTTAAAGCTCGCCGTTTGCTATCTTTCTAAGTTTTATAACTTGCCACTTGGCTTTGCTATACTTACGCCTCAATATATAAATTTTGGCGTTTAGTTCGTTCAATTCCTGCAATCTATCAGTTGTGTAATATTTGTGTATTTCATTTTGCTGTAAAAGCAAGTCAATCAACTCTTTTTTTATGCAATCTCGCTTGCTTATTGCTTCCTCAATCGTGTCCATTTCCCCTCCAACGGTTGCAACCGTCAAAATCTAAAAAACGGTGCGACGGCGGACAAGTCCGCCGTTTTATTTGGACTTATTTATTTCTTATGTACAAATCGAACACCCAACCCCCAAAAGTCCGCGCAGGGGGTCGGCGACAAGTCGCTCAATCCCCTCTGCTAGCGTCCTTTTTTGTTGTTTTGGGGTTGTTCGATTTTGAATTTTTTACAAATAACGCTAAATTTTTGATAAATATATTTAAAAACTTGCTCAAAAAATTCAATAAGATTTTCATCATCACTTAGTTTAGTTTGCCCGCACTCATAAAAGACTGCGTGCATTAACTCGTGCAATATTGTGTTTTGTTGTTCATCTATATCACCAAAGTCAGCTATTGCTATTTGCTTATCTTTAACGCTAGTTAAACCATAATAGTTGCTATTATTGTTTATTAAGCTACAATAAACAATCGTATACTCACTGCCTTTGATATCCATTTTAAATTCGCCATATTTACTCATAGTTTTTGCCTTCCTTGTTTAAATCTGTCAAGTTAAAACTTGGCATTGTGTATAAAGTTTCGCCTAATCTATATGCATCAGCAATATTTAACAAAACACTTCTGCAATCTTTTTCGGTTTTATATTCTCCCAATCTTTCACATTTCCTCGTGTTGTTAAAGGTTGCTATAACAAACCAACGATTTTCATAATTGTCAACAATGCGTATATCTCGCTCAGGCTTAACAATTGATTTTTTATTTTGTGTTAAAAATACTAGTTCTTTCATTTCTGTTCCTCACTTTCAGACAAAACTGGCAAAGTCCCTTTTGTGTTTGTGTTGTTGGCCACTATTTGTGGCAATTGATTTTCTACTATATCAACCAACATAGTTGGCAAACAACAATAATGCAAACAAACATTTTCAACCAACAATGGCAAATCTTTGCAAAATCTTGCCTTTTCACACGATAGTGCAGTTGTGTCAAGCAGGCGCATATTAACCAAAGTATCAACATTGCCCAACCACAAACGGCAAATTTCGTGCATATTGTCAAACACAATTTGCAATCTTTCCTTTGGTTTTTTGCCGTTCACACAATACTGCTCGCCATAATAATAAAAATTTATTGCTTTATGCACTGCATCAATTATTTCGTTCCACAAGTGATTTTCACTCGGCAATGATAGTTTGATTAAATGTTTTAAGTTGTTCAATATATCCGCAAGGGTTGGTGGATATGTACTGCTTTCAAGTGTAAATTGCACAACTTTCAATATCACTTCTTTTGGATAAACTTTTAAAGAGTTGTACCAAGTATCCGCCATAATAGACAAATTTGTTTTGCTGGTATCTTTGTAAGCATAAGCATAATTTGCCTGTATGATTGAAATAATTTTAATAACATCAGTTTTTTGAATTTCCATTTTTACTCCTTTTTTATCACAATATCTGTGCATTGATTTTTTGCAAGCTCGTCATTGTACAAACTTGTTAGGTTGTCAAGGGCGCTCTTTTTCTCTTGCTTTGTTTGCTTGCCGTGGTTGCCTTTGTCTAGCGGATAAAAGTTTACCCAACCCTGTGCAATGGTTTGATTAACTATTGCAATTTGCGTGTTTGTGTCGTTTGATAAAGTTTTGAGGTTATCAATTGCCAATTCCAACGCATAAGGCGTGAGTGGTTTTTTGATACGCTCTCTCGAATTTACAAACTCTTGCAAGCAATTTTTTAAATCAATATTTTCAATCAACCCCAACACACTAACAAAAGTTTTCTTTTGTGTATTTTCTTTTATAAAAGTATCCTTTTCTATATCCTTTTCCTTTTCCTTTTCAAGGTTGTTTCTAGGTTGTTTTAGGTTGTTTTGGGGGTTGTTTCTAGGTTGATTTTGGCTTGTTTCTAGGTTGTTTTTAGGTTGTTTTTGCGCATTTTTATTGCCTTTTGGTGCGCCACCTTTTTTACCATTTTCAACACTTGCCTTGTAACGATTGATTGAGGCATCAATTGTTGGTTTTATCAGATTAAGTGCCAATTTTGTTATTTTGCTAGTTTCTTTTGGCAAAGTGCCTGTTACGCCATATTTGACAACGGCGTACAATGTTTTTAGTCTTTCGTCATATTCCAAATTTTCGATAGCATCAAAATAGGACACTAAAAACATAAAATTATTTTTCTTCATAGTTTGGGCTTTCCTCGTCAAATTGTCTAAGCAAGTCGCTTTTTGCATAATCAAAGTTTTGCATCGCTCTTGCAAAATTGCCAAAATGGAAAACTAAATTTTCAGTAGCTTGTGGCAAAATTTGCAAGCAATATTCTCTTGCTCGGTTTTCAGTTTCGGTCAATGTACAACCTTTATCAATACAACCTGCAACAAAGCCCATTATCTTGCTTAAAACAATCAGTTTTTGTGGAATATCAAGTTTTTGTTCCTCTTGTTTTGGCTTTTGTTTTATAATAAAGTATTGAGGCGCCAATTTTCGAATTTTAGTTTCAAACTCATCAAAAACTAAGCATCCAACTTTGTGCTTTGCTCCCCAATCAAGATAAACGGTGTAAAGTTCCTTTAACATATCGTCTTGAAAGTATTGTTCGGCTATTTGGATATTTTCTTTTACAAAAATCTCGCTGTTGTCCTTTTTATCACGGCTGTAAGTTGCAAATAAGTCGTTAAGG
>CAKVCF010000092.1 GCA_934725795.1 uncultured Clostridia bacterium
GCTTTAAAGATGTTGCAGATTTGTTTGATATGGTTGCGAAAGTTGAAAAGACGCACCAACGCACGCTTGAAAAATTGGCAGAAGGGTTGAAATGTAATTGTCTTTACAAGTGTAATTGCGGTGAAGCATGCTTTAAATGTGATGAATGTGGTACAATCATTCAAGATAAACAAGCACCTAAAAAGTGTCCACTATGTAATATGGAGCAAGGCTATTATCGCATAGATTTTAGCCTGATAGGCAACGGCAAACATCGCACAAAACCAAATCAATAGAGTAATAGATATTAAACCCTATTTAGAAGTCTAAGATAATTTGGTTGGGTTAAATTTAGGTAGGTACTAAGACAGCATATACCGTAACAAATAATATAACAGAAATATTCTGCATTGTTTCAAGTGGGCTTTATAGTAAAAAATCAAAAAATATGTGGTTATAATTTGCCACATGTTTTTTATTGTGCTGCAAACAGTTTGAAAGGTTAAAAAATTGTCAAATTTTGCCGAAAATAAACAATTATTTAAAAAATTTTCATTTTAATTGACTTAATTTGACCAATGTTGTAATTTGATTGTAACAAACATGGAGGAATAAATGGAAAAAACAAAAAAAGTTCCTAGAAAAGTATGGCTCCCATTAACAATTTGCGGTGGCGTGCTTGTTTTAGGTATTTTAGTGTTCTTGCTTGTTTATTTTTGCGCACTTAAAGTTGATGTTAAGGCAAGTGCTGCGCAAATTGACCAATCACAAGCAATAAACATTAATTGGAATGCATCAAAACAACTTGACAGCATTAAGGTGTCGGTTTATCACAACAATGAATTGGTCAATGTTAAATACCTTAACAAGGTAAGCCAAATGGCTGCAAACAAAACTGAAATTGATGGTTTTTATGGTAAAATGACCGTTAAAGTGCAATTTAAAAAGGGCATTTACAGCACAACAAAAACAATGAAAGTTAACCTTTCAGCTGACGAATACAATATTGCGCCAATCACAGCGACAATGCCTGTAACATTGTTTACATTATCATTGGACGAAATTACAAATAAAGGCACAATACCAACATTTGTGTGGTTTAAACGTAGTGGCGCTTGGGATTGGAGTAAGCTTCCTAAAAATGTTTATGAAATGCCTATTGCCACACCAGACGCGTTCTTAAACAGCACTCAACGCGAAATGTACAAAGGTACATCAGCTTGGGTTAAAGAATTGTATGAAATCAACAAAGATTCAAAATTCAACTTTTATTATAACGACTATTATGCTTATGGTTGGTTAGACGCAACTGTTGCAAATGGTATTCCAGCTGAAAATTATAATGTAACATTGTTGTCAGATGGCACTGCATCTTTCAATTATTTCAACAAAAATTTGAATAATGCAAATTATGCTTCCACCTACGAAACAATGAAAGCAAACTATTTAAAACTTAAAAAAGAAGTTGCTAAAAAAGGTAAAATTACTGAATCAACAAAAGGTCTTACCATAGACGCTAACACATTGCGTGAATATGCTTTTGTTATGGCAAATGAAGAATCAAACGTTGATTGGTGGGTAACACGTGCTAATGGTACACTTGGCACACAAACATTAACTTCTGGTGGCACAGTATATTCAAACTTTGTTCAACCAACAGAAGGCACGGCTATCAAGGTTAAAGATTTAAAATCTTTGCTTGTTAAAATTGACCCACGTGTTAATACAGCAAATGCAAGCAAAACTGACGAGGAAATTGAAGCAATGGTTGCTGATAGATGGTTTAAAAAGGCCGATTTAAAAGCCCTTTATAAATTCAGCGACACTATGTTTGAAAAAGCTGAAGAAGAACACAAACAAGTTATGGTTATCTTAGGCACTTGGACTGCTACAGAACAAGCAGACTATTTTGATAATTATGTTAAAGCAATCAAGGCTTATTATGGTGAAGATAAATATGTTTTCTATTATAAAGGCCACCCAAAAAATCCAACCGACACAGTTGAAGGCAAGCGTGCTCACCTTGAAAGTTTAGGTTTGATTGATATTGATTCAACAATCCCAGCTGAACTTATTTTCTTCTTTAATCCAGAAGCATTTGGTTCAGGTTATCAATCATCAACTTTCTTATCTGTAACAGCGGAGAAAACATGTGCTATTATCAAGGTTCGTAAAGATAGTTTTAGCCAATCATATAAAGATAATGTTGAAGTGTTTATGTCAACAAACACTTTGAATGCTGACAAAACTGGTTTTGAAGCATCTACAACTTGTGTTTTGATTGAGTATAACGACACAACACGTTGTGATATTGCAATTTATGATACTGTTGCAAAAACAATGAAATATTATAAACTTAATGCTGAAACATCTGTATATGAAGAAGTTACATTAGGTGCTTAATAAATTTAATAAAAAAGTAAAAAAAGATAGGTTGAGCGCCTATCTTTTTTTTATAATAATGTCGTGTTTTACAAATTTTATAAAAGTGATTTTTTAATTAATGCTTTTGGCTGGTTGGAGTTATTCTAAATATAGTTCCACGTTGCTCATGATGAGCAGCGTCAAAACGCTCACTTTTGCTAAATTGCGTGTAAACTACGCAATTATAAGCCTTAAAGTTCGGTTTTTCCTTAACCCCAACAAATCCACTATGTTATGCTTTGTTGGGGACCCCAAACAGACATTGCCTATGTTATCAAAATACTATTGTTTTTGGCTGGTTGGGGTAATTCTGAATATGGTTCCACGTTGTTCATGATGAGCAATGTCTAGGCGAACATCACGGTTAGGAATTATGTTTTTATTTTCTAAATAATTTGAGATTGTGCCAACGGCAAGGTTGACAGTGTTGCTATGTTCACTTATGTGGCTCAACACAATTAAACGTGTGCCAGTTTTTACCAATTTTTCAATTGCTTTTGCACATTGCAGATTACTCAAATGGCCGTGTCCGCCGCTTATTCTGCGTTTTAAAAATGGTGGATAACCAGGGTAGGACATAAGCATTTCAGGGTCATAATTTGCTTCTAAATATACAACCGCACTGTTTTTAACTATTTCAAATGTTTCAGCGGAAAATTCGCCTAAGTCAGTGCAAACGGTTGCTACTGCATCTTCTTGATTTACGCGATAGCCTACGCAAAATTTGCTGTCGTGTGGTAGTGGAAAAGGTTGAATATGTAAATCTCCAATATCAAAATCGCTGTCATAAAACACAAAGTTATTTGCATCGACATGAATTTGGTTTAATAAAATCTCTTTAATCTGTGTGTGTGCATATATTTTAGTGTTATAAGTGCGAACAAATTTTTCAATGCCTTTGATGTGGTCGCTATGTTCGTGAGTTACAAGTATGCCATCAATGCTATCTGGTGCTATTTGAAGTTGATTAAGTGCGTCAAATATATATGAAAAAGGTTTGCCATTGTCAATTAAAATTCTGGCTAAGCCACCTTCAATATAAGTGCAGTTGCCACTGCTGCCGCTTGCTAAGTTACATATGCGCA
>CAKVCF010000093.1 GCA_934725795.1 uncultured Clostridia bacterium
GTGTAATTTCCAATACGGTCTTTCACATAGTTGATTGTTAATGTGCGTTCTTGCAATTCATCAACATAAGCAAAATCCAAATCATTTTCAACAACGCCAATATCAATTGATGTGAAATAATATTCACCAGTGTTGTTCACAACCATAACACCAATCACAAGTTGCAAGCCATCATCAAGATTAGGCAAACTTTTAACTGATATGTTAAATGAGCGATTTTCGCCCCTTGTATCAGCGATATGCGCGGCTGTATAATCAAACTCTTGTTCAGTTGCCAAGCGGTAAGCTTGTCTTGTTGCATCGTAAACAAAGAAGTCGATAAATGTATTGCCAACTTTTGAGTTCAAATTCAACACATCAACATTGCCAGAGCTAAAATCACTTGCTAAGTAACTTTTGAACCACACGGTGTTGATATCTACAATTGCATCGGTTTGTGGATCTTTCAACAAATTGATTGTTCTCAAATCAAAATCAGCTTCGTCAAAGCGCAAATATGTGCGTGTGCCAGCACCAATCATATAAAGGCGCAAATTTTTAAAGCCATCACTGTTTGAGTTCATAATCAAATTATTGTTAGTTTCAAACAAACTTAAATCTATGTTGGCTGTTTCACTGCCAATGCTTGTTATTTTTGTGCTTTTTACAACAACATTAAATCTGCTCCAAACCATTTCTGTCATGCGGTCAAGGTTAGAGATATCATCAGTTGCACCTTCAATTGATGCCAAATAACGTTCACGTGCTGCGTAAGTAGCAAAAACCGCAACTCTAAATTGATATGTTTGTCCAGCAAGGTCGGTTGTATCTGCCTTAAAATAAAGCATGTCTTCTTCTTGATTATAGGTAAGGAATGGATAATCTTGCAAATTGTTCTTATCAATGTATGCCCAGTCAGTCATAACACCTGGTTTGAAATAATAGTATTCCACAATTTTTCCACTGTAATTTTCTTTACTGATTGGATTAAGGGCATAAATAGGTGAAGAAACCGCATCAAAAGCCAAACCTTCTTCAAGACCAACAGTGTATTGTCTGCCAGCTTTATTATTTTCCATAAAGTTTTCCACACTGTTTGGCTGCATTTGACTTTCGTTCAATGCTATGCTTTTAACCATGCGGTCAACCCAAATTGTCAAACCATTGTTACCAGTGCTTGTCATCATACGTTCATCTTCAGCTTTCAAGGACACCTTGCCGTATGTTGTTCCAGTCAACTTTTCATTTTCAATTTGTTTCAATCTAAAATATGTTCTTTCATTACACTTGATTTTGTATTTTCCGTTCACTTTATCAATGGTTGAAGTATCACCATTTTCATCACAAAGTTGAATTAAGTTTGCACCACTTGTGATTGTAAGCAAACAATCCTTTTTAGTTACTTCTTGTTCTTTACCGCTTTCACCAACCAGTGTGAAATAATAAATGCCATTTTCACCACTACTAAGTTTTAGCGTTGAATCATATTCACCATTGTCTACAATAGTCATTTCAGGCTCAGCAAAAACAAGTTGTTTTGGATAAACAACAGGAGTTTTAAATTTGCCCATAATTGCAAGCACGCCAACAATACCGCCAGCAAGGCCAAGCACACTTGCCAAAACAATGCCAATAACTTTGAAAATTCTTTTTGCCATTTTCCCCTACCTAAATGCTTAAAATTATTATTTACAACCTTAGCAAAATTACAACACAATTTGCCAGTTTCCCCAAACTTTCGCCAAATGTAAAATCGCCACAAAATTGCCAAATAATTTAAAATATTACAAAAATATTATATATTTTTAAAAGCCAACTGTCAAACAAAACCTATTGCAAATTGATAATATTACTAAACAAAAAATCTAAATTAAAATTATTTTTTATAGCCCCCTTTGTGCGAAAATTAATTAATAAAATTTCAACAGCCAATTAAATACTCAATTTTAATTTATTTTTGCGAATTTATTTTTTAGCAAAGCAAAAAAATTCAATAAAGTGCCTAAAATTAAGGCAACAAAAAATATTTCAGCAATAAACAAAAAACAAATAAAATAATTAAAAATTTGCAAAAAATTTAATAAAAATTAAAAAAATACGTAAATTTTACGCATTTTTCACTATTTTTTATTATTTTAATTTTATTTTTCACTTTTATTTTTTACAAATTAAATTTAAAAATTTCAAAAATAATTTTAACACAATATTTTATTGCAATATTATACTAAATAAATTTTCATTTTTTTAAAAATTATTATTTTTTTAAATTGCAAAATTTCTTAACTATTATTTGCTGCCAGTTTGTTAAAAATATTTACAAAATTTGGCACACTTATTTGTTCTGGTCTAACGGTTAAAGGATAGCCATATTTCACCAAAACTTTTTCAAGTTCAGCCTTATCATAAAAGTTTTTAAGATTATTGATAAATGTTTTTCTTCTCATCGAAAATGATTGATGCACAAAATTTTTAAACCCGTCAAACGAAGAAATTTGATACTTTTGGTGTGGCACAAGCAAACATAAAGCACTGTCAATTTTAGGGCTTGGTGTAAAGCATTCTTTTTTAACAATACGTGGTATACTCACATCAAATATTGATTGCAGAACAACACTTGTGATTCCATATTCTTTTGAGTTTGGCTCGGCACAAAACCTTTCAGCAACTTCTTTTTGAATAAGCACCAAAATACTTTTAAATTTTTCAATATGTTCCACCAGCCTAAATATAATAGGTGTTGTTATATAGTATGGAATATTTGCAACAACACGTGCATTATCAGCATCAAAATTGTTCAAATCGTAATCTATAAAATCGCCAAAAACAATTTTTAAATTTGGATTTTCAGCCTGAACATTATTCAATATTGGTTGCAAACTTTTATCAATTTCAAAAGCTACAACATTTTTAGCAACCTTGCAAAGTTGATTTGTTAATGTTCCAGCACCAGCACCAATTTCAAGCACGGTATCTTCTGCTCCAACCAAACCATCTTTAACAATAGCTTTAAGCAAATTTACATCAAACAAAAAGTTCTGTCCTAAACTTTTTTTGTAATTGATTTGTTGATTTTCCATATATTACCTTTTAAAAATTTTTATTTTTTATTGACAAATCTGCAGTTTTTTGTTATATTTTTGCTGTACAAAAGAAAATTTATAACAAAAATACAAATGATAAGCAGGTCGGTTTATTGCCGACCTTTTTTTGTTTTCTATGTTAAAATCTTAAAAACAAACATTAAAAAACTTTAAATTTATATTCATATTTCAACAATTATTATATGGTTAGTCAACACACAAAGTCAAATAAAAGAAAACGATTTTCTTGCAAACGTAAGTTTAATCCATACTCACAATAAGGCATTTTATATTATATTTGAAACCAAAATCACCAACATACATGCTCCACATTACTCAACCGCACACAACAATATATATTATAAGTACAACTAAATAAATTTGTTTATTTTCACTTTATCAACAATAAACAACT
>CAKVCF010000094.1 GCA_934725795.1 uncultured Clostridia bacterium
TCCACACACACCAAGTGCACCAACAACCTTACTCTCGTCCCTGTTGCCAATTTGTTTCATTTCAATTTTGGTTTTGTAAGTGCTGGTTAAGATTTTAAGCATTTCTCTAAAGTCAACGCGCTCATCAGCGGTGTAATTGATTGTGAGTTTGCTTTTATCTAAGCTGTAAGTTACAAAGCTGATTTTCATATCAAGTTTAAGTTTGTCAGCAATTTGTTTAACTTCTGTTAAAGTTTTGCGGGCAAGACGGCAATTCTCACATTTAGCGAGTATATCATCTTTGGTTGCAAAACGCACAAATTCTGCAGTTTCAGCTTCAGCTTCGGCTTCACGTTTCACAATGCCAAGTTCTAAAACGCCTGCAACAGAAACAACAACTTGTTGCCTAGGAGCACAGTTGTTAAAAGTTTTTACATAAACAATATTTGAATTATTCATCAACTGAATTTCAGTTAATAGCATAAAATTTCTCCTTTAAAATGTTGAACAATAGATTGTCCAAAATATATGAAAAGTTAACGTTTGCTTGCAACTTTTTGTAAGCATCATCAATAAGTGGCAAGCATTTTACCAAAACATTTGGTGAAAACCTTAAACTAATTGAAGCGATATCTTTTTTATCAAATTGATTTGTGCCTTTGAGTGCACACATAAACATTTCTTGCATAAGTGGAAAGAAAACATCTTTATCAACATCACCAATGCCGCTTACAATAGAAGGAATGTCGGCTGTGGTGTTAAGATTGTCAAAAATTTGGGTTATGCAGTGCATTGTATCAAGCGTTTTACCTTCAACAAAATTTAACATTTCTGTTAAAGTTTCAAAGTTTTTATATGCAGAGATATCTACGTTTTGAGATTTTAATTCCTCTACAATTAATGCCTTATCGTCAGTATTAAGGTTTGGCACGCGAATTTTATTTGTTCTGCTTAAAATAGTTGGCAAAATTTTATCAAGTTTAGAAGATGATAAAATAAATACATTTTTAGGATTAGGCTCTTCTAACGATTTAAGCATCTTATTTTGTGCGCGTTCGTTAACTGTTTCTGCATTCAAAATCACAAACACTTTATATTTAGCACTGACTGGCAGGGTAGCCATTTTATCTAACATTTTGCTGATATCTTCAACTTTAACGGATTTGCTGTTTAATACAAAAAAGTCTGGATGAGATTTACTTTTAAATTGCATACAAGCATCACATTTGCCGCATGAATTGTGGTTTTGGCATATGATAGATCTTGCAAAAGAAAGCGCTACTTCATTGTTTAATACAGCATCATTGGAGTAAAAAAGATAAGCATGGCTTAAATTTTTGTCCAGGCTTAAAGATGAATAAGCATTGGTGTTTTTAATCGCTTCTAACACATGTTAATTATAACACAAAACCTCATTTAATACAACAAGTTTTGTGTTGACACGATAAACTTTGATTATCTTTAATTCTAAATTTAACATTATTTCTACATTGTTTGACATTGATATAATTTTATGTTAGGCTGAATACAATAGGAGGAAGGGATTAATATGACAAGAACAAAATCAGGTTTTTTAAAAGCGGGCTCTATAATTGCAATTGTTATGGCGGCATTATTGGCAATGTTTGGTTTGATTAGTTTTGCAAGTGAAAAAATGGTAGACCGTACATTGGTGGTTGAATCAGTGTTTGAAATGAAGTTTGAAGAAGTGGACGTAATTGAAAATGCAGATGGTTCTATCACATATAAAAATCCAACAACAGGGGATAGGCTTGAAAGCCGTGAAGTTGACGACCTTATTGAAGTTGTAAAAATGGTTATGGCAACTATTGGTGTATTTACAATTTCATTGGCAATTGCATCACTTGTTATTGCTGTTTTAAACCTTGTATCAACAGGCCAAGAAAAGGCAAAAACAGGGCTTATTGTTACACAACTTGTTTTAAGCATCTTCACAGCAAATATCTTAACATTCGCGTTTATGATTGTTGCTTTGTGTTTAAAAGATAAGAAAGTTGAAGAAAACGTAGTTGAGCCAACAGTTGCATAACTAAGCTAGTGTTCAAAGCAAAATAAAAACAGGGTAAAAGCCCTGTTTTTTTGTTTTAATATTGCTAATAACAAACATAATGTTGTTACGTTTAAATAAAAAATCTCATAAATTAAATTTAATTTGTGGTAATACATTGAAAAATAATTGTATAACAAAAAAAGTTATCTTATGATAACTTAATTTTTGTGATTTTATAAGACATTAAACCGCCTGGTGTTCTAATTTGAGCAATATCACCAACTTTTTTATTCATCAAACCAGCACCAATAGGTGATACGTTGCTGATAAGACCTTTAAATGGATCGCTGTCTGTGTCGCCAACAATTTTATATTCAACAACTTGATTTGTTTTCATATTTGTTGCAGTAACTGTGCAGCCAACACCAACTTTGTTTGTGTTAACCTTTTTAGGGTCAATAACCACAGCTGATTTAAGTTTTGTTTCCAAATCAAAAATTTCAGCTTCAACATTGATTTGTTCTTCACGTGCAATGTCATATTCACTATTTTCGCTAAGGTCGCCATAACTGCGTGCTTCTGCAAGTTTTTTAGCAACTTCTTGGCGGCGTGTTGTTTTTAAATATTCTAATCTTTCTTGGGTTTTTTTAAGCCCTTCTGCTGTCATAAATACTTTTTCGTCCATAATTTTCTCCTAACATTTTTAAAAAAACAAAGTGCAACTTTTTCCACTTTGCTAATGTGCTTATAAACATTAAAACCTGCTAGAAAACACAAACTTGCAATGATTTCTCATTACAATAGCACGATTATACCACTTTTAAAAAACTATTGTCAAGGTTTTTAAAAGTAAATTTAAAGATAATATATGCAAATTAAACCAAATTAGCCACTTAATTTTACATATTTTAAAATGTGTTAAATATTCAAAATTATTTGGCAATGTGTTGCAATATCAATTTTTCAAACACAACCGATTCAATAAAATCATCTGGCTTGAAAACGCACATATTAAAAAGGTTAAAATCGTACACGTGTTTATCAAGCAAAACTGGGGTAGGAACATTAAGTTTTTCACACAAATCTTTAAGCATATCAAAAAAACTTGTTGTTTTTTCATCAACTTCAATTGTGGTAGACTTTAATATTTTGTCGTTAGACGTTAATTTTCCCCAAATTTTAATCATAAGTCTATTGTATTCAAAAGCAACAAAAAAAGCAAATAATTTTGTTATAATCTGCGTGATATTTTATTGCACAAATTTTAATTTTTGTATTGTTTATTTTAAAACTGAATTGAATTTTAAAATCGAATACAAGTTCGTTGATTTATGTGTGAATATAACCACGTATTACTAAACAATTTGCCTTGGTTTAAATGTTTAAACCTAAACTTGTTTGACAAACGCACCGCAAAAGATATATCATACAAATATGAATAATGAAGTTGCTATTAAAAGAATAAACAACTATAACAC
>CAKVCF010000095.1 GCA_934725795.1 uncultured Clostridia bacterium
CACTTTCCTTCAAGTTGCCTTGACTTGCCGTTAGCAAGCACCCTGCTCTGTGAAGCTCGGACTTTCCTCAAATTGGAGTTCCAACTTGCGACCATCTGACCAAGCTGACGTCAACATTATACCGCATTTTGCCAGTTTGTCAATACCAAAAATTAAAAAACTTTACCTTTTTATGTAAATTTTTTTGGTATTGGCAAACAAAAAAACACAGTAAAGCCTAATGATGTGGATTTACTGTGTAAAGGAAAAACCGAACTAAAAGGCCATAATTGCGCTGTTAAAAACAAGCAATTTGATAAAAGTGAGAGTTTTGACGCTGTCAACACCAAATTTTAAGTTTCTACCAAATTTTCGCATTTTTATGATATATTGACAAACTGCAAATTCAACAAAGATTAATGGGTTGGCTATGTGAATTATTGAACTGGATAATAATAATCATCTGGATCAACCTGAACAGGCACTTCCAATTCACCACTTATTGGTCCAGAGCTACTGGTCAATGAATACAATAAACCATTTGTATCAGTCTGTTTTTGATATGTTGAGCCGCTTATATACTTTTCCATGGTTTTGCCATCATACCAAAACCATGCCAAGACATCGTCTTTATAACTTTTGTTCTCATCTTTATGGAATCTTAAAAAGGATCTAAATAAAGATTGTGCATGTTCCACTGTATTGTTGTTTTTTAAAGAAAAATAATTATCGTACATTTGAATATTATAATATGGTTTTAACATTTTGTAATAATAAATTGAAACTGTGTTGCGATAATATTCGTTAAATGTTGAACCTTCACCTAAATTGCCACCACAAATTGGTTGAACTTTAAGCACATGCTCAGCAGAAAAATCCATATTTGCATAACATTGTGATATTCTTACATTTGGATAAGGGCTTTGTGATGAATTTAAACATGATGCAGAACCTAAAATACCAGCGGCTGAACCATTCACACAAGCTGATAAGTTAAGAGAAATTTTACCTGTATACAAAGTTGTTGTTATCCTTATTGCTCCATATGGATGATATTTAAGAGAGTTAGAAATGTGTGCTCCCATCACGCCGCCAACAGCATTTGATGAACTATTGCCAGCAATACCCCATGTTGTGCCTGAACCAAAAGAAATGTCAACAGCAACGTAGCAATTACTGATTGTAACACCCAAAGTTGAAGCACCAATCATCCCACCGAAAGCCATTGTATAGTTTCTGCTTCTTGCTGTTAACCCACTTGGAACAGAAATACTAGAATTTTTTATTGAACAGTTTGTTATATACAAGCTTTGGCTTCTGCCTGTAAGCGAATCATCTATATATTTTGTGCTTGTTGTTACAAGGCTATTGCCAAAATAGCCAACTAAAATGCCATATCCATAAGGGACACAATTGTTTGACGAATTTGATAATGTGATTTTTGCATCGCTTATTTGCAAATTTTTTATTGTACAATTTTTTTGTATAAAGCCAAAAAATCCTGTGCCAGGACAAATAATGTTTCCTGCAGTATTTGCTTTTGTTATAACAAAATTTGAAATAGTGTGCCCTTGCCCATCAAAAGTGCCTTGGAAATTTTTGTTGAGGGTTGTGCCAATAGGCGTCCATTCTGTACCAGAAATATTAATATCCGCACCCAAAGTTACTGTTGAACCACTATAAGTTGTTCCACTGTTTACATTGTTTCTAAAAGTGTTTAATCCACTATAACTAGTAATCTTTAAATCGCCTGTGGCAGTTAGATATATATTTTTTGGTGTCAAGTCTAGTTTAGAACCTATGGCAGAAAAATAATAAGTTTTATCGTCTATTGTATAGTCAAACATTACGCATTTGCTGGTTACCATAACAAGTTCACCAAACTTGCCATTTTCAGCAGTCGATGTTACTGTTATTTTTTTTGACAACTTTTCAATGGTGTCATCTTCCAAATTAACTTTACTATTTAATTCTAACCTTGTTGTTTGTCCGTCTGCTTTGATGATTGCAACATTTCTAATCGATAAACTTGCCCCTAACCCTACTGACAAAACAACAAGAAAAACAGCACAAAAAACAAGTAAGATAATGCTTACTATTTTTTTACTTGAATTTGCCCCGATTTTATTATTCATATTTTAATTATGTTACCAAAAATTTTGGTTTTAACAAAACATTTTTCATTTGATTGTTTAATTAAAACTTTAATTAAAACATTTTTCACTAATCAAAAAGGTAATTAAACTATATATCTATTTTTTGTAAATGATTTGAGAAAATGTCTTGATACGTTTAAATTTAATGCTTAATAGATGATAAAAGCAAACTAGTTAGTTATAAAAGCTCTTGTGTTATTGATAAAGCCAAAACAAAATCTTACAAGCCTAGATTAAATTTGAAAAAAGATTGTGCATTAATATCGGTGATAAACTCAAGTTCTTCTGCTTGCATATCACGTAAATCTGCAACAAAGTTAAGCACATCACGCACATTTTTAGGTTCATTTCTTTTGCCACGATTTGGAACAGGGGTCAAATAAGGGCTATCTGTTTCAAACATTATGGTTTCAATTGGCAAATTTGCAGCCACGTTTTGTATGTTTTTTGAATTTTTGAAAGTTACATTGCCAGTAAATGAAATTTTGCCACCTAAATCTATAAGCTCACGTGCATATTCCAAACTTCCACTATAACAATGAAATTCAAAACCATATTTAGGAGTTGTTTCCTTTAAAATTTGCAAAGTATCACCATATGCCTCTCGGCAATGAATAACCACTGGCAAATGATATTTATTTGCAAGGCGTATTTGAGAAGCAAAAACCTGCTTTTGCATTTCCCTATCTTTATGAATGGTGTTGCCATTTAAATCAATCATTTCACGCTCAAAATAGTCAAGCCCTATTTCACCAACTGCAACCAATTTTGGTGTTCTGTTTTGCAATAATTTTTCCAAAGCTGCTTCGTCATATTGTTTAGCCTCGTCTGGATGGACACCAACAGCATAGTAAACGCTTTCATATTTATCGGCTATTTGCTTTGCCAATTCACTTGATTTAATATCGCTGCTAGCACAAACAACCTTGCTTACTCCAGCCTCCAAAAAGTTGTTTACTATTTGGTCAACTTCTCCAACATATTGTTCATCATTCAAATGACAATGTACATCTATCATAATTTTTTCCTTTCTTGTTGTTTTATAATAGCACTTAGCAGCCATTTTTGACAACAATTTTTGCCTCACCTATTGACTTATTTATAGATGTGTGTTAAATTTAAGGCATCTTAAGAATTAAAAAATAAAAGTTTTTACACTGACATGTTATCAATGTAAAAGCGGTTGTTCAAAGAAAATTTTACAACAAATTCTTTGTTCAATCACGAATAATTAATTATACAAAATGAGTTTGTATAATAAGGAGAAATTATGAACACAAAAAAAGTTTATCCACCAATTGCAACTGTGCTTGGA
>CAKVCF010000096.1 GCA_934725795.1 uncultured Clostridia bacterium
GTCTTATATTGAAGATAATCAACACGTTAAAGTTATTGGTGTAAAAGATAACACTTTATTGGTTCGTAAATGGTTTGAATAACCAAAAATTGTTACAACTGTTATTTTAAAATGGCAAATTAAAGGTTTGCTAGATGTGGTTATTAGCCACACAAAAGACAACTTACAAAAAAACAAAAGTTGAAAGGAGAAAATTTATGAATAACTCAATGTTATTAGCAATGCCTGCTTGGGCAATTTGGTTGATTGTGCTTATTGTTTTGGCAGCAATCATTGTTGGCGTATTTGTGCTTGTGCCTATAAGAATATGGTTCAGGGCATTGGCAAGCGGTTCACATGTAAGCATGACACGTTTGATTGGTATGAAAATACGTAAAGTGGACTATAAAAAGATTGTTGACATTTACATTGTTTCACAAAAAGCGGGTTTGGATATAAACATTGCAGAACTTGAAACTCACCTTATGGCTGGCGGTAACATTGAAAAAGTTGTTGATGCACTTATCGCAGCAAAAAGTGCAAAGATAGATTTAACTCTTGACCAAGCTAAAGCAATTGACCTTGCAGGCCGTGATGTGGTTGAAGCAGTTAAAACAAGCATCACACCTAAGGTTATTCGCACCCCATGGATTGAAGCAATGGCAAGAAACGGTATTCAAGTTAAAGCTTTGGCGCAAGTTACTGTGCGTGCTCGTCTTGACCGTCAAATTGGTACAGCGGACGTTGAAACAATCTTGGCACGTGTTGGTGAAGGTATTGTAAGCACAATTGGTAAGGCAGAAACTCACCGCGACATTTTGGCTGACCCTTCAATTATTTCAAAAGCAATTTTAGCAGATAATTTGGATAGGCAAACAGCATATGAAATTTTATCTATTGATATTTGTGATGTAGATATTGGTTCAAACGTTGGTGCTAAATTAAAAATTGAAGAAGCAGAAGCAAAAAAGAAAATCAGTCAAGCGGCAGCAGAAGAACGTAAAGCTCAAGCAATCGCTCACGAACAAGAAATGAAGGCTAAAACACAAGAAATGAAAGCAGTTGTTTTGGCGGCAGAAAGTGAAGTGCATAAAGCAATGGCAACAGCACTTAAATCTGGTAAAGTTGGCGTTATAGATTATTATAAGTTGCAAAACTTGGAAGCAGATACCGATATGCGTAAATCAATCAGCGGCAAAGCAGACAAAGATAAAGAAAAACCTTCAATGCCAGCAGGCAGACCTGGCAATCCATTTGAAAATTAGGCTAGCCTATGAGTGGAATGGAGATTACACTTATTGTGGCAGCTGTGGCAGTGCCAATTGTAACACTGTTTTTAGTTTTGCCTAAAAAGAAAAAAGAAGCGAAAGAAGAATCTGCTGAAAAGCCAGCAGAAAAATCAAAAGATAATGTGGTGGCGGAAAAGGCTGAAAAAGTTGAGGCTAAACCAAAGCCAGAATTGAAAGACGATGCAAACACTGTCAAACCGATTTTTGATAGTGTTGAATACAAGGCTGAAGATTTTAGGGATTATTTAAAAGAAAAGTCTAAAACAACCAGCCGTCCAAAACGCAAAGTTATTGGAAATGATTTTAAAGACCTTTCAGTAGGATGGGAAAATTTTATAAAAACACCTGTTACACCTAAAAAGACTTTGACGGACGATATATGTTGCCTTGCCCCAGAAGTTCAAGCAATGATTTTCGCTGGGCTATTAGATAGAAAATATTAAATTTTTCGAAAAGGCGAAAATATGGTAAGCGAGTTTACGAGCGCCATATAATCGCTGGGCTATTAGATAGAAAATATTAAATCTTGTGAAAAGGCGAAAATATGGTAAGCGAGTTTACGAGCGCCATATAATCGCTGGGCTATTAGATAGAAAATATTAAAAAAGTTGTATCAATTTGATGCAACTTTTTTTGTCTAGATTAAAAAATTAACTTTTTTTTACAGGTCGACTAAATGATTTGACATGTAAGTCGTTTTTTTTATTTTATTCTTAAATTAATCAATGCTTGTTTGTCTTCTGCTGAAACTTGGTAACTATCGCGGCATTTACAAATTGCCTTGTTTTGTGTGAATTTGTCTAAACATTTTTCTTTTAAAAGGGTGTAAGTTTTATCTCTAAATTTCATGAAGGCAAAACTTATAAGCCATGCAACAGCCATTTTTACATAATAACCTGGATGATTAATTTGCTTGCAAACAGACAAAATATCGTCAATATATGCTTCTTCTAAATAATTAACCATTAAACAAACAATACCAACACGTGCAACAAATTCACGCGAATTTAAGCACATGTTTTTGTAATGCTCAAAATATTTAGATTTGTTCTTGTTGTTTTTTAACGTTTTCATTGTTGAAACAACTGTGTCGCAACTTGACCAATTATCAATTTTTGTTGTCCAATCTGTTAATAATTTTGTTTGCAAGCTCAAATCTTTTATCAAGGCAATCACAATGCCTGCAATGGTAACTTCTTCATATGAGTTATATTTCACGGCCTTTAAAAAGCCAATATAGTCGCCCTTGCTGATATTTTTTGCAATAAGGCGTATATCTGCCATAGATAGGGCATAGACCTTTTGGTGTGTGTTTAAAATTTTAATGTGGCGTTCTCTATCTATTGCTGATTCATATTTGGCTAAACTTTGCAAAAGATTTAAAAATTTATCGTATGATTTGGTGTTTTTCCAATCTGCTGTAATTAAAAATTCAAAATTGTTCATATGTTCATTATATCAAATTAAGGTTTTGTTTCAAACAAAAACTAAATATTATGTTGCTTTTGTATTGTCAAGACAATGATTGTCTATAATCGCAACAACTTGATTTTAATTTTTATAATGTTTTTCTAAATATTAAATAAAAAAATTAAATCAATAAATATTTAATTCGCCTATTCATTAATATACACGTACGCACGCGCATGTGTATGCACATTCGTATGCTCGCATGCATGCGCGCACGCGTTGAAAGTGTGATTTAACGCCTTTTAGTGGCCAAAATAACAATAAAAAATATTTTTTAAAAATTTTTAAAAAGTTTGTTTAAAATGCTTGCTTTTTGTTTTTTGTTGTGGTATTATGCCTATCGACTCATCCAATGAGAAAGATAAATTTCTGGTTAGCTGAGCCGACATACCAACCATTTAAAACGTCAAAATTGTGGTTTAAATTACTTAAATGTGGTTTTAAAATCATAAGTTTGTCGAATTTGGTCAAAATTTTCAAAATTTCTTAAAAAAATATTAAAAAGTTTTGAAAAAACCGTTGACAAAAGCTTTTAAGTGTGTTAGTATACCAACGCATCAAATGTAAGGGGCAGTTTTGAAACTTGCAATTGAGGCCTATAACAAATTGCTTTAGCAGTCAATGTTATAGTATGAGAACAATGACAACTGCATATTTTTGAAAAATACAAATACGAGAAGTAATTGCATCAATG
>CAKVCF010000097.1 GCA_934725795.1 uncultured Clostridia bacterium
GCTTAGTTTTAAGCCTTTTTTTGTTTTTATTTATAAAAATATTTAACTGTTAATTAAAAAAAGCACCTAAATAAGGTGCTTTTTGTGGTTTTTAAGTGGTAAATCAACAATAAAACATATTTTAATTACCAAAATTTGCTTTGTTTTTGAGTTATGAAATTTTAATCATTGTAAAAAGCGTTGGTCAAATTTTGTTTTGCAATGGAAAATAACTGCAATAACAATATCAAGCAAATAAGCAAACACAATAACAAGCCAGAAAACATAACCCGGGCGGGTGAATGCCAATGTAACAACCATTGCGATTGTGATTAAAAGCGCAACAATAATTGGAATAATATCAAACTTACCAAACTTTGTTTTTGTTTTTGCTGATTTGTTCAATTCTTTTTGAGTGGTGTTGTCAATATAAACATTAACAACAAATTCAGGGTCAATTTCAAAAAGCCTATTTGCAATGTGGTTGGTCAGCAAATTTTCCACAAAAGGTTTAGGGATATATTGCAATTTTGGGCTGGCTAAACTATCTTTGTTTTTAAACATAGATTTTACATAAAGGTTGTAAGTGCCGTTGCCAATTTGTTCAAAGAAATTATAATTTGGCACAAGGTTAACAATATGCTTATTATCTTTGATTTTTCCTAAAAATGTGTTTAACATTTGATTGTCTAAATTTAAACTGGAATAGCAAATCAACAAATCATCAACAGCACTGCAATTGCGCAACATTGTGTGCAAAACTTTTGCCAAATTTTTTGTGTAAACAGCATTAACATTGTATCCAAAAGATTTAAACAACACTTCAAAAGGGCTTTTAACAACAAAATATATATTGTTGCCGAACCTTGTTTGCATCATATTGATTTTGTTTTTGATGTCGCTAACGCTGTCCACCACATAAACTAATTTCATATTCAACCCCTATATTTATTATAAATTAATTATACAACAAAAATTGTGTTTTTAAAAACAAAATACGTACAAAAATTGCTGTAAATGCTAATTTGTGCAAATTTGCATATTTTCACATTTGAAAGGAAGTGTTGTTCTTGATGCTTTTTTATAACAAACAATATTTTTTTACATTAACTTTCAAATTAAACATTTTTCATACTTGTAACAAAAAAGTAAAATTTATTTAAATATCGCATTTTTTGATTGCTGATAACAAAGTAATATTGCTTTGCAATTAATTGAGCATTATATAATTTGATATAAAGAATATAAAAAACAAAGGATGATACGAACCTTTGTTTTAGATATATTTTTATGTTTAATTTTTATTGTAGTAAACAACAACTGTTTAAAACTTTTATATATTTTTAAACTGACATTAATCAAATTTAATTATTGTTTTTTACAAATCTTTATATAATATATTTGAATTTTCATTTGAGTTTTGCTCAGCAGAAAGTTTGGTTTCATTAATATTTTGCTCATCGTTTAAGTGTTTACTTTTTTTATTTCTCTTTTCTTTAACAGGCTTTTCTTTTAAACTGTCTTCCTTTGCTGATTTATTTTTCTGCTTTTTGCTTGGACCTTTCATTAAAGCGCCCCACAAAATAACTGCAATTTGTAGTGGAATGCCTATAAAATAAATAATCCAAAAATTGTTATATTCTATCAGTTGAATATGCACACATGCTAATATTGTCCATAACAGAACTGAAACAATCCAGAACAGCCATTCACGCTTGCCCCAAATGGAATTAAATATTATCAACAAAACACATGAAATTGGCACAGACCATAAGAAAAGCATATAGGGCGTGCCACCATTAGTAAGTTTGTATGTAATAAACCAAATTGTGGCGGCAATCCAAACTGCACTTACAGCGAGGAGTGAAATGATTAATTTTGTTGGAAAAGATTTATCGCGGCCAACGGGCTTTGGTTCATTTGTGGTTAAATTTAATTCTTCTTCACTTGTAAGAGTGTCTAATGTTACACCATAAAATTTGGCAAGTTGATAAAGCACGTCAACACTAGGTAAAGACTCACCTTTTTCCCATTTTGATATAGATTTGTCGGAATAATTAAATTTTTCAGCCAATTCAAGCTGTGTTAATTTTTTGTTTCGTCTAAGTTTAAGCAAATTTTGACCAATAATCGTGTTAATATCTTGGTTTTCCATAGCAACTCCTATATGAGTTGTATTTTATCACTCAGCAAACAAAAAAGCAAATAAAATGTTTCATTCTAGCCAAAATAGAGAAAAAGTGTCAAAATCTATGAAAATTAGAGTTGATTTTTTGATTTTTGTAAGAAATCAATTCCTTTTTTGAAGTCTGTAATCGGTATTGTTAATTTTAAATTTCCGCCATTTTTCAGGCCTTGTACTAGGATGCAGTGGTTTTTTCCTTTAACGTAAGAAAGAAATTCAGCAGACTGGCGGCAAGTTGAAGATACAATAGTTCCTGCGTTATTTAAATTAAAAATGTTTCTCACTTGTAAAATTGTGCCACAGCCATTTAACAATTTGGCACAATCTTTATGTATAACGGTTGCGTCCATTTTTGCCATTGTGTTAAGGTCTAAATATGATAAGTCTTTTAACACATTTGATTTCTTAATGTTTGGATTAATCGGGTAAATACCATCAACATCTGTCCAATTTTCACAAACATTTGCGCTTAAACATTTTGCCAATATACATGCCGAATAATCACTTCCGCCGCGGCTAAATAACTTTATAGAAGATTTTTTATTGTTTGCTTCTTCTGTTTGGTTTAAAGCGTAAAAACCAGGAACAACAATGTTTTTATAGGTTAAGATAAGTTTTTTAATTGTTTTTTCAGTTTTTGAAAAATCTATCTTATTATTTTTTAAAAATATTACTTGTTCCGCAGGAATAAATTTGAGCCCTAAATATTTTGCCATGATTTGGCTTGTGATATATTCTCCGCGAGAAATAAACATGTCCTTATCGCCAGTGTCTTCAAATTTTTTGCACTGTTCATTAATGGTCTTGGTTATATCAATATCTATATTAGTGTAGGAACAAAGTTTTTTGAATTTTAATATTATTTGCTGCTTTATCTTAACTTTGTCTGCTTTTTGATTTGTGTAAGATATAAGTAAGTCGGTTAATTTTTTATCGTCTTTATTTGATTTGCCAATCGCAGAAAATACCCAAACAACCCTTTCATCATTTTTTAATTTTTTTATATTTTCAACTGATTTTTTATTTGCAGTGGCAGAACCACCGAATTTACAAACTATCATAACAAATCACCTATGGTGTAAACGCCAACTTTTTTATTAATAAGTTGTTTGCAAACTGCAACAGCACCTTCACAAAAGCAAGTGCGTGATAGTGCGGTATGTTTAATTTCTATAACTTCATTTATTCCATAAGCAGTAACAATATGCGTGCCTACAATGCTTCCAGCTCTTACATAATTTACACTTGGTGAAACACCT
>CAKVCF010000098.1 GCA_934725795.1 uncultured Clostridia bacterium
CTTTAAAACAAAAAAATGGCGTTTATATTGGAAGATAAACCAAAATATTTGGCTTTGAACTGTCAATTTCGACATTTTTGGAGGGATATAGTGTAAAATTCACAAATAAAAGCAAAAATGTGTTTTATTTTTATCGAATATTCGGTTAAAAGTTTGCTAGAATATGGTTGTCAATTAGACAGGGGTAAACGGCAATTATGCGCGCGAAAACATTGCCATATCTTGGGCCTTTGGCTTTTGGACCGTATTTTTTTTACGCCCTTTTGCCAGGCAAAAAGGAAATGGACTTTCCTAAAAAGGAGAATATTTAAAAATGCAAAAATTAACAATAGCACTTGCAGATGAAGATAAAAATGTTTTAAACACTCTTAAAGAAAAATTCAATTCAAACAACTATGATGTGATTGCAACCACCTCTTCAGGTGAAGAATTAATCAACATTATCAACACTCAAAAACCAGACATTGCCATTATGGACATTGTTTTAGAGCAATGTGATGGTTTTAAAGTGCTTGAGTCTGTTGCTGACACAAATACAAAAATTATTGTTCAATCATCACTCTCTATTGACGGCTTTATCAATAAGGCAATCAGTTTAGGTGCAAAATATTATTGTATCAAACCTTTTGATGAACAAACATTGCTTGAAAGAATAAATGATGTTGCTTTTGGCAGCAGCAACCAAACAAAAAATGTGTCAGTTGCAAAACCAAACAATCATATTGAAGAAAAGATAACAAACATATTTATCACTGTTGGTATACCTGCACATATCAAAGGCTATCAATTTTTGCGTGAAGCAATCAAACTTGCCATTGCAAACCCTGAAATTATCAATTCTATTACCAAAAAACTTTATCCAACCATTGCTGAAAAGTATGATACCAGTGCTTCAAAAGTGGAACGTGCAATTCGTCATGCCATTGAAGTTGCTTGGAATCGTGGCAAAATTGAAAATATTAACAACCTTTTTGGCATCAAAGTTTATTCTTCAAACGAAAAGCCAACAAATGGCGAATTTATTGCCTTGGTTGCCGATAAAATGTTGATTGAAGGTGCGTAAACCTTAAATATAAAACATAATACTTTAATGTATATTTCTTTTTTGTATCAGTCCTGATGTTTTACGTGCAAAACTTGACAGATTTTGTTGAATAAAAATTAGTTAAAACTTTAAAAATTTAGTAGACAAATGGAATTTATCTAACTATACTATATAAAGCAAATGGCTAAATTTGCTTTATTAACGTATTAAGCAAATGGCTAAATTTGCTTTATGAAATTGCTAAGTAAGTGATTAATTTGCTTTATGGTTATATAAACAAATATTTGACTTGGCTTTAGGAGCATAAAAGCGAATAAAAGCACAGCAATTTGCTAAACTAAATAAATTTGCAAAGTTGAAAAACTTTAAAGGAAGGAGTTTTTATATGGCAAAATCAACAAAACCTGTTTGGATATTATGCCCAAGGTGTGAGTTAAACTACATTAAAAAAGCAGACCAATATTGTGATGTTTGTAAAAAAGAAATGAAGTTGATAAAATCAACTGATGACGATATCGGTGATTTAGAACTTTGCCCAATTTGCAAAATTAATTTTGTGCAAAGCGACCAAGAAATTTGCGATAGCTGCAAACAAGAACTTGGCATGAATGTTGACGAAGAACAAGAAAACAAGGAAATTGCAGACTGGCACAAATACATCGCGGACGATGATGACGAAGAAGACGAAGATGAAGACGAAAACGAATTGACCGATAATATTTACGATCAAGACGAAATGGAAGATACTTCAGGCATGGTTGAAGACTTTGAATTTAGCGATGATGCAGACAAGGAAGATGATGACGAAGAAGACGAAGATGAAGACCTTGATCTTGACATGATTGACGATGACGAAGAAGACGATGACGACGATGATGACGATGATGACGACAGCAAACCAGCTGACGATGACGAAGATTTTTAATCGCTTTTCTGAGTAACAACAAAATATTTATAAGCAAAAACAAAGCAAATTGAGTTGTTTAATTTTATCAACTTATATTTAAATCTTTTGAAGAATATTTATTTTATAAGTAAAAAACAAAAGGTGGCGTATGCTGCCTTTTTTTATGCAAATTTTATGTGATTGAAACTTGAATTATTGGCAAAATGTGAATTTAGAGTTGTGTATTGACAAACTGTTATTTTGTGTTATACTTAAAACATGGAAAACACTGAAGTTGAAGAATATGAAAGTTATGTTTTTAAGCTTAAAATCAATCTTAAAGACAAAAGAATTTGCGGACAAAAATATTTAAACATAAAAATGTTTGATAGTTGTTTTGGTGAGCAAGACACAGATTATTATGTGCCAATTGTTGGAACGGTTGAAGGCACAAATGATTTGTGCTATGGTGTGCGCTGCTGTGAAGATAATATGGTGTTCAAGATTTATGAAAAGGCAACCAAAACTGTTTACCTTGTTTATATTGTTGACAATATAGCCACAACAATAGAAGTTAATTCTCCTGACATTTTAACAAAATCACCACAATATCAATTTTGCAAAGTGATAGAAAGGGGCGAAGATGTTGAAAAAGTGGATTTAAACCAAACCCTTAAAATTATGCAATCTTATGCAAACACTGATGCTAACACAGCGTTTGAAAATGAATTTTCTGCCGACTTCACTTATAAAGATGAACTTTTTGATATGATGAGCGAAAATTTAACAGGTATGGCAAGGGCTATATACTTTTCAATTGTCAACAACTTTTTGGTTAAATTTAACTTGCATGGTTTATCAGTGCTTACTGACAACAAAAAGATAATTAAAATCTTTGATAAATGCAAAGATGAATATGACGATATCGACCCTAGAAAATATGACAAATTAATTGAGAACATCAGTGTTGAAGATTGGTTTGAATTATATAAAAGCGTAAAAGAACAATTGCCAAATTATCAAGTGTTTGCCGATATTCCAGAAACAGCATATGACGTGTTTAGTTATGGCATAGATGCCGAAAACAATTGTGAATACACTTATAGGTTTTAATTGATTTTTGTTTGGTAGAGTTTTAAACATATCAAATTATTATAAGAAGGAAGAATAACAATATTGATTGTTATTCTTTTTTTATTTAAAAGTGCATTTAAGTGAAAAGTCAAGAACTGGTGCGGAACAACAAAACCAAGTTAATTAATGTTGGTAAATGCGGCAATATAGTTGAATGGTAATATTGCTGAATATTCTTATTAAAAAAACTAAGATAAAATCAATTACGCTTTCGTTCACTTAATATTCTGTTTAATTAGAGCATGTTAAATTAGGTTAAGTTTCTTAAACTAAGTTTTTAATCAACTAATTTTTTAAATTCTTTTAAAACTACTTGACAGTTGATTGGTTGTTCAACTATAATCGTTATATAATTG
>CAKVCF010000099.1 GCA_934725795.1 uncultured Clostridia bacterium
AACATACACTGTGATTTGTTGTCCCGCATAAGCCACAACGCCAGTGGACTGCCTATTCGTGCCAAAAGCATTAAGTTGTAAATTATTGCGACAATATGTTGCTATATTGCCATATTGATTGATAACATTTTGTGCATTTTGATTGGTTGCAAATTCCCTTTGTGGTGCATAAACCACCTTGTTCGCAGCCACTTGTTTTGCACGTTCAAGCTTGGTTTGTGTTAACAAATAATTTACGTTTTGTTTAAGTTTATTTTCAAGTTCTAAAACATTTTCAAAAGTTGAATACTTGCTGTTTAATTTTGTTTGCGTGTAATCAGTGAAAAGGTTTGAATAATCTTCAAACAACTCATTTTCTGGTTGCAAGAAAATAATTTCCCTTGCTGTTGGTTGATATTTGTGATATGTTGGCACTTTAACGTATTCAAACCTGAATTGTTTAACAACAAAAGTCGCGCCAAAATCAAAAACAACAAGGTTTGATGTTTCGGTAGATTTTATATTGCAAATTTGTTGCCAACCTTTGCCGTTGTTAACATACAAATTAAGTTCGGTTGGATAGCCCCTTGTTGTGCCGTTTTCTGTGCCATAAATTAAGCGGTTAATATTAACTGTTTGATTGAAAGTTACGTCAATATGGTTAAGAAAGTTTGTTACAATCACTTGATTAGTGGTTTTATCAACCACATTAACATTGTTATCTTGTGCTGATTTAAAGCAAGTGTTAAAATTGCGATCAAACGCTTTTGACAACTCATTTCCAGACACTTCACCACCATTGCTTGAATAACTGAACATACTGGTTGGCACTGAATAGAAATTTAAATATTCGCTTTGTGTGCGATAATCTCCACTTTCAAGCACTGTTGCCGTTGGTGTTGTTTGTTCAGGTGTTAAACCTGTTGCTGTGTTTGTGATTTTTTTAGCATTCTTATCAACTGAAATGTCGGTTGAAACTTTGCTTTGATTTGCACCAAAAAGTTTTGGTGTTTTTACACCAAACAAAAACGGAATAGCACTTAACATAAAAATTAAAATGCTAAATAAAGAATATTTAAAAACTTTTGATTTTGATTGTTTCATTTATATTTCCTTTTGATTTTCAACACAACAACACATTAATCAATAAAATAATTTTACTTGTCTATTTATATTATGTTGTTATATTGCTTTTTTTATATTCAAGTACACTTTACTTGTTATTCAAGTATAATTTACTTGTTATTCAAGAATATTTTACTTGCAAACCGCTTAATAAAGCAAGCAAAAAAGCCACAATGTTCTGTGGCTTTTTTATTAAATAAATTGTTTTAAACAAATAAAATAGGTTTATTTAAGCTGTTAGATTTAGTTTTTACCTGTTTTTACAACACCATTCCAATTTGCATAAATGGTTGTATCACCAGTAACGGTTAAACTTGTGATATTTAAACCACCTTTTGAAGTTGACCAACCTTCAAATTCATAATGCCACCATGTTACAACCCATTTACCAGTTGAATAAACCCATGTTGGTGTATAGTTGCTTAAATTGATTGTTTCACCTTCAAGCACACGCAAACTTTCAACAGGGAAACTTATATCTGATTTATACGCACTTGTAACATTTGTATCTTTGCTAAAGCTGATTGTAAAGTAGTTTTTGATTTGTTCGTCCCACGATGCAATAACTTCAATATCACTATTTGGCATTGTGATTGAAGATATGTCTTCTACTTTGGTTTCATCAATATAATAGCCGTTAAATGTTAAATAAATATGTTGAGATAATTGACCATTTGCATAGGTATCCCAATCAGCACTTGATTGTGCGGCAACATCAAATGTTTCGCCTTGGTACAAACTGATTGTGTAATCTAATATTGTGCCTTTTGTTGAAACAATTTTTGCTGTGTATTTATTGCGAATATGGAGTTCAATATCTTGTTCTGGCATTGTGAAGTTTGCAATATCAATTTGATTTGTGAAATTGCTATCTAAATAGTACAAAGTATCATCTTTAAATTGACTGCCATTTAATGTGAATGTTTGACCAACAAGCACACGGCGAACCAACAATTTTTGACCAGCGTCATAAATTGTTAATTGATAACTTGTTGCACTATCCATAATCACCCACTTTGCATAAAGCACGGTGTCTTGACTTGGCGCAATGTTTGAAGCAAATTCTGTTGTTAAACTTTCATCAACAAACCAACCTTCAAATTGTTTTGTATAAGTTGTGTTGCCAACAACTTCAATTAACAAATCAACATATGTTGGCAATTCAAATTTTTCGCCTTCAAGCAAGGTGATTGAATCTTTTGCTTCTCCACCATTTGTAACAAAACTGATTGTTACATATTTTTTAACAACTGTTTCCCATTTTGCGTAGATTGTTAAATCTTTTCTTGGCAAAATGTTTTCAGCATATTCGGTGCCCATTGCAAAATCTTTGCTTGTGTACCAGCCAACAAAGTTATAGTAAGTGCGCTCTGTGGCTGAATCTACATAATAGTTTTCCAACACTGGCAAAGCAAATTCTGTGCCAGCAATGCCTTTGACGTCTGCCACAGTGTGGATGCTGTTTGTTTCAAACTTTAATGTAAATTCACGTTGGCTTGAAAGTTTCCAATCGCCATTATATGCGTCCCATGCAGCACCTTCTTGCAAACCATTGTTGTTTGCAACAAAGTCATACATTGTTTGCATATCAGTATCTCCACCAATGTTCACAAGGTTAAGATTGTCGGTTTTGATTGTGATTTCAACACTGCTTGCTACTGGCATAAACACGTCAAGTGTGATGCCGCTTACAACTTGTTTGCCGTTATAATCGGTTGTTCTTATGCCAAGGGTCATGGTGTCTAATTGGTCGTTCTCAGCAAGTTCTTTAAGGTTTAAAGTTAAAGCATAATAATTGCTGCTTGCACTGAAACCTTTTAAGATATTGCTATAATCCAGTGGATTTTGACGTTGTTTGTTCATTGATTCGTTGATAGCTGACATTATGCTGTCGCTCATACCAAATCCATATTGAAGCAAATAGTAAAGTGGATCTTCTAAGAAAGTGTCCATATGGACTTTCATTTTCTTTTCATAGGTTTTTGTGCCAGAAAGTGTTGCAACCTTTTCTGTTCTATAAATATACACCATTTCGTCTTTGATGTAGATATACAACATACGTTTGTCGCCAGCTGACACATTGCCAGTTTTGAAAGGCACATCATTATTCACACCAACAACAACAGGAATTTCACCCATTTTTACGCTTGCTTCAAACTTGCCGTTTTCAAGCAATTTGATTTTTGCGTTTACTGGAATGTCCCAATTTATATTGATGCCTATAACGTTGATTTTAAGTTTTACACTGCCGTCAATTTCAAAATCTTTAAAGTTTTTGCTGTTGTTAAC
>CAKVCF010000100.1 GCA_934725795.1 uncultured Clostridia bacterium
TTTTTGCTCTAACATATTTTCAATCTTAACGCCATTAAGTTCGCCAAGTTGAAGAGCATAGCCTAATGCCCTATTTGGTTCATTTGTATGAACATGAACTTTGATAAGTTGCAAATCACCAATGCAAAGCACGCTATCACCAATTTCAAGTAAACGTGAACGCAAAGTGTTAATATCTGCATCTGTTGTTTTTTCAAAAATGTTAACAATGAAAAACTCTGTGCAATAAGCATACTTTATATCAGCCAATGATTTATAGTTTACGTGCATGTCTTCACTTGTAATGTCTTTTTCAACATTATCAACAAATTCAACTTCTGCACATTCACCTGTCAATGCTTTATAGAAGCCACTGAAAATAAACATCAAACCACGGCCACCAGCATCAACAACGCCTGCTTTTTTAAGCACAGGTAAAAGTTCTGGTGTCATTTGCAAAGTTGCTTCGCCATATGCGATAACTTCGTTTAAGAAATCTTCAAACGATTTGCTTGACTTAACAGCTTGCTTTGACTTATCTGCCATTGCTTTGATAACGGTTAAAATTGTTCCTTCTTTTGGCACAGTTACAGCCTTGTAAGCCATATCAGCACCATTTTGAATGGCACGTGCAAAAGCCTTGATGTCAATTTCATTTTCACAAGACATCAATGCAGAACACATACCCTTTATAATTTGAGATGTGATAACACCACTATTGCCCCTAGCACCTTTAAGCGCACCACGGTTAAAAGCAACGCAAATTGCTTCAATAGTATTGCTTTCGCAATTGTTCATTTCGGTTGCTGCACTTTTCAGTGTTAAACTCATATTTGTGCCAGTGTCGCCATCTGGAACTGGAAAGACGTTTAAAGCGTCAATAGATTGCCTATTTTCTTCCACTAAAGAAAATGCCGTTGCAAACATTTTCCTTAAATTGGAACCGTTTATTGTTTTATTCATTTAAAATTTACTCCTATACACGGACGTCAACAATATGCACAACCACACTTTTAACGATCATACCAGCAAATCTCTCCACTGAATATTTCACGCTTTGTTTGATTGATGCAGCCACAGCACTTGCAGATACACCACAGTGCTTCATAATAACGTAGACGTCAATCTTCATGCTATCATTTTGTATATTGGTTACAACAACACCCTTGTGGGCTGTTGAAAAAGTATTTCCCTTAAAAAAACTACGTTGAGAAACCAAACCAACAACGCCAACACACTCTAAAACAGAAACAGCAGCAACCTTGCTGATTGCGAGCTTGCTGATACTAATTTTGCCAAACGCGTTAAACGTAGTAAGTTTCATTACACTCTCCGTAGTTAAGTATATAATATTATCTAATATTTTGCAAACAAAATTGAACAAATTTGCCAAAATTGTTTGACTTTTGCTATTGGGTTGTTTTCAACCTTCAAAAATTGCCAAAATTTGGAATTTTATTGGCAGTTGAGCGTTAATTTGCTGTCATTTGCTTATTTTATGCAATGGCCACTCATCTAAGCAGACAATTTGCTTATCTGCCACTACTAACATTTTAAAGACATATGAAAACGGTAGCATAGCAGATTAAAGTTTTAATCACCATATAGACACCTTAAATTGATAAGCCCTTACCCTATTTTATGTTAATATGTGGTATTTTAAAGCAACTATAAACAAATTCTTATAAATTTAAAAAAACACTTGCATTTTAGCTTTTTATGTGATATTATAGGCAAGTAATTGAAGAAATTTATGGAGGTAACAAATGAAAGTTTGCGAAGTATGTGGTAAAGGTCGCACTTCTGGCAATAACGTTAGCCACAGCATGCGCCACACAAAAAGAACCTTTGATGCTAATATTCAAAAAGTTGATGTAGAATTAGACGGTAAAAAAGGCAAAAAGAACATCTGCGCTAGTTGTTTAAAAACAATGAAAAAAGAAAGTAAATAAACTTTCTTTTTTTGTTAATCAATGCGAATTTTGAGCATTGTTAACTAAATAGGAAGCAAATAGGCTTTCTTTTTTGTTGTTTATGCCCCACTTGACAAAATATTAACAGTTTGATACCATAGATACGAGGTATTATATGAACGAAAATTATTTGAACAAACTTGTGAAAGTTATTATGGATAGACCTTTAGGTTGCAAACATCCAAAGCATGGGTTTATTTACCCTGTAAATTATGGCTACATACCAAACACAGTATCTGGTGATGGCGAAGAGTTGGATGCTTATGTGCTTGGGGAACACAAACCTTTACAAGAATTTGAAGGTAAAGTTATAGCAATTATACATCGAACAAATGACAATGATGATAAATTGGTTGTAATGAAAGATGGTAGGAATTATACTGACGACCAAATTAGAGCACTTACAGAATTTCAAGAACAATATTTTGAATCCGAAATAATCAGATAAAAAAGAGCAACTGCTCTTTTTTTATTACGATAAACAAAAAATTTAAACCCATCTTGCAAAATTTTGTTCTTCAAATTAACAATTTTTTTTAGTTCTTAATAAAATATTAATATGAAAATATATTGTTGGAAAGCACCAAAATTTTTACGCCCTTTCTTTAAATTGTTCTTTAAAAAGAATATCTTTTACATAAAATAAGCGTCAAAATGATTAATTGGCAGCATATTACAGATTATGCTGTTTTGTTTAATATACAAAAAAGAAACTAGTTTCCTAGTTTCTTCTTATAATTGTTTGTTTTTGGATAAGCCTTTTCACCTATGCTTTCTGCCAAGTCTTTAAGCGTTTTGGTTTGGCTACGGTCAAGGTCTTTTGGCATTTCACCTTTAAGGGTTACTATAATATCGCCACTGCCAACGCCTTTAAGATATTTAATACCTTTACCTTTAAGTGTATATTTGGTGTTAGATTGTGTAAGCGGTGCTATATCAATGGTTGTTGTGCCTTTTGTTGTAGGAACTTCAACCTTACCACCTAAAAGCAAGGTTGTGATTGGCGCATAAACATCAACATACAAATCAAAGCCCTTTCGAACAAGCAATGGATGCGCCAAAACCTTGATTGCAATACGCAAATCGCCTGGCACGCCTTGATTTGATGCAGTTTGGTTACCTTCGCCATTTAAGCGAATTACTTGCCCGTCATCAATGCCTGCTGGCACTTTAACTTTAATTTTTGTTTGAATAGATTTTAAGCCACTACCCTTGCATGATGAGCATTTATCTTTAACAACTTTACCTTTACCGCCACAAGTGCGGCAAACACCTGTTGTACGCGTCATACCAAACAAGGTTTGTTGTGTGTATGTTACACGGCCAGCGCCATTACATTCTGGACAAGTTACATAGTCGCTTG
>CAKVCF010000101.1 GCA_934725795.1 uncultured Clostridia bacterium
TAAGTGAGTGATTATCGTCATTATAATCACGGGGTTGGTTAAGAGTTATTGATATACCCTCGCCTGTTAAATCTGCGTCTGGCACATCACTGCGTTTTACAAGCTCTATTTTTTCTTGTTCACTTTGTATTGTTTTAACATTGTTATCAATCTTTTTATTTAAAGCAACAAGTGTGCCAATGTTAACGCCAACAAAAGATAACAATAAGGTTGCAATGGCAATATAGATGCCAGTAACCAATTTAACACGTTTTTTAACAAACTTTTTATGTTCATCTTCTTTACGTGCAAATGGTCTATCTTCAAGGGCTTGTGCTGGTTCTGCCGCGGTTAAACCTTGCAGTTTACGTTCGCTTTTTATCTCTTGTTCGCTTTTAACAAAGTCTTGAAAATTAGTTAAATCGTCCAAATTAATTTTTGTGCCTGTTTCCTGCTCCACTGCTGTGGTGGTTTCGGTTTGTGTTTGTCTTTCCAATTCTTCCATTGCTTACCTCCTTTTGTGTTTCTTTTGCTTCATTCTAAGTTAGTTTGCTTATTTAAAGCGATTTTAAGTTTGTTTGAATATATTTGGTTTATTGAGAAGTATCTCAATTCCATTTTTAAAGCATTTTAATTCAATTTAAAATTATTTTAACTTGTATTGTTAGTTTAAATGTTCTTGGTCTATTTCTTTTCTGCTATACGCAATTTAGCACTGCCTGAACGAGTGTTTGAAAGCAATTCATTATCAGTTGGCACTATTGGATGCTTGGTGATAAGGTTTATATCTGCTTTATGCCCGCACACACATTTTGGCAACCTTGGTGGACATATACAATCAGTTGCATGCAGTTTAAATGTGTTTTTGATTATTCTATCTTCCAGCGGGTGGAAAGTTATTATGCAAAGTCTACCATTATTGTTTAAAACTTGCAACATTTTTTCAACTGCTGTTGGCAAATCGTTCAATTCGTTATTAACTTCTATGCGGATTGCTTGAAACACCTTGTTAGGCAAACTTGGCTTGCCTTGAAACTTTGGTGGATAACTTGAAACAACAATATCACGCAACTCAAAAGTTGTGGTGATTGGTTTTGTTTCACGCTGTTTCACAATTTTGCGTGCAATTTGCCTTGCGTTGCGCTCTTCACCATAGTCAAACATAATACGCGCCAAATCGGCTTCACTATAATGATTTACAATATATTCAGCATCAAGCGTTTGGCTTTTATTCATACGCATATCAAGGCGACCATCTTTCATAAAACTGAAACCACGTGTTGCTGTGTCAATTTGATAACTGCTAACACCAAGGTCAGCTAAAATTCCGTCCACACCTGAAATGTTTAAATCTGCCAAAATTTGGTCAATGTTGGCAAAATTATCATTAACAAAAGTGATTTTATTTAAATGTTCTGCCAAACGTTCGTGAGCAGCTGCCAATGCGTCAGTATCTTTATCAATGCAAATCAATCTGCCAGTGGTAAGTTTTTTGGCAATTTCCAAAGAGTGCCCTCCACCACCAGTTGTACAGTCCACATAAATACCATCGGGTTTAATGTTAAGTCCGTCTATGCTCTCTTGCTTTAAAACTGATATGTGTTTAAATTCCATAATGTCCTTTTTATGTTCTGCTTTTTGTTGGCAATAGGTTTGATTTTAAATTCAGCTTCAATCTCTGTTTGAACTTAATACATTCGCCTTCTTGCCTTTAATTTTTATATTAATAGATTTGAATAAGTTTGTTATTAAGTGCATCGCAACTGGTAAGGTAATATTTAACACCATTGATTTCGTTATACATCATCTTTGGATTGATATAACCATGCAAGTGTGCAAATATGCAACAATCTACCCCCGCCTTTTCAATCATACTTGTAAACTCGTTTGGCTCAACTTTGTTATTAAAAGGTGGATAATGTGTGATATACACTATCTTTTCGTCCCCTGTTTTGATTGCTTGTGCACTCTTTAAAGATAAATCTAAGCGGATTAATTCACGTGCATAAATTTTATTGTTTTCGTCTGTATAATTTTTGCCTTCTGGTATCAACCAACCACGATTGCCACAAAAGATATAATCACCAATTTTGATTGCGTCATTTTGCAGTGCATAGCACTTTTCAGGCAGCACTGAACGCACCTTGCTTACACTATGCCACCAATAATCGTGATTACCGCGGATTATTATTTTTGTGCCTTTAAGCGTGCTTAACCATTTAAAATCTGGCACAACATCTTCAAGTTTCATTGCCCAAGAAAAGTCCCCCGCCAAAATCACAATGTCGTCATCGGCAACTTTTTCGTTCCAATCTGCCACAATTTTTTCAATATAATGGTCCCAAACATGACCAAACACGTTCATAGGCTTTGTGTTGTTAATATCTAAGTGAAGGTCGCTTATTGAAAATACTTTCATTATTCCACCCCTTCTGTTGTGCTGTTATTTGGCATGTTTTCAGTGGTTTCTGTTGTCTTAGCAAGTTGCTCTCTACGTTCATTCCTTTTATATAAAGCCATAAGTTTTGGTCGATTGTATCTTTGCACCATAACAGGCATCATATTGATTGTTATATTTGCCAAAATTAAAGGCAAGCCAACAATATGCCATGTTGGCAAGCAAACAAAAATAGCAAAACAACCTAAAACTGCACTGGAAATATGCACATACTCTGCCACAATTGTTTGAGTGATAAAACGCCTTACATGTTGATTATCTTTCATGTCCCCAACTTGTGATTTATCAAATCCATTAAATGTTTTGCCAAGTTCTGGTATTTTATCCTTCCATGCACGCACATTAAAGGCTTTAAACACCTTTTCTTCCCATTTGTTAACTTGATGCAATTTGCTAAAAGGATTAATTCTCTTTTCAAAAAATTGGCAAACTATAGCACAAACAATATTTATGCCAAGCAAAATAAGCAAAGTGTTGGCAACTGACCTTATGATATAGCCGTCAGTAAAGCCTAAAATATTAACGCCAACTGACATGCCTAAAATTATTGAAATTATTGTGCCAATAAAGGCAACAACGGCAAAAATCATACCAATCCTTTTAAACAAATTTATATAAAGCCACCATTTTGCCGATATGTGCTTCTCAAATTAAGGCAAAAAATGGCAAAGTTAATACTTTGTATTAAGAGATTAGCAAATTTAAGCAAATCTTGTCAAACAAAAGTTGGCAGGCAGTTAAATTTGGTCAAATTTTAACATAATTTGCGTTTGATGAATAAAATATAATAGTATTTTAGGAGGTTAAAATGTCATTTTATACTGATTCGCGTCCGGGCATTTTCCCAGGGCAAACG
>CAKVCF010000102.1 GCA_934725795.1 uncultured Clostridia bacterium
GTCGAAGAGGCGTCCCTGCTAAGGATGTAGGCGTCGAAAGGCGCGCGAGGGTTCAAATCCCTCACTCTCCGCCAACCACCACAACATATTGTGGTTTAACAATTAAAGCATACTAGACATAGTGTGCTTTTTTTAGTCATTTTTTCGGCTGAGTATAATTTGAGTATAAAAAATTCGTATTTTTTGCTATATACAGCATATAAAATACCAATCGAATTATATTAGTAAGTGTTATTTGATGTTTAACAGTAATGTTATTAATTTCTTGTTAAAAGCGCAGGTGCTTCTTTTTTGTTATTGAATGCAGTTGAAAGTGCAATTAATGTTTGAGATGGTATATAAAACAACCATGCGATGTTGCCACTTATCATTTTGCTTATTGTAAGATTTGAAATTGTGAAATATACACCATTTGCACACGCAAGGCCAATAAAGATATCGCAAAGTACAAAGAACACCAAGCCAATGGCAAACAATTTATGCTTTTTAAATTGTATAAATGCAAATATAATATTTATCACCAAATTGAATATATAAAACATTGAAATTGCACTTACAAAATCAAATTTATCTTTAAGCACCAAGAATGTGATAAGCACAATTAATGCTGAGCCAATAACGCGCACGATTATACTTGCAATGTTAAGTGCACGCTTTGCATCTATCATTAAATAAACAGCGTAAATGATTTGAGCGATGCTAAAAAACACCATACCAGGGCCTTGCTTTGGCGGAATATTTAATACCAAGCAAGCATCTGCGCCAAGCGTAAAGAGCAAGCCTAAAACAATTATAAAGTTAAATTTTTTGGTTGCAATAAACACAAGAGCAAAAACAAAACACAAGCAAATTGACGTATACTCCACTGCTTGCATCGCTGTGCCAGAAAGGGTTTGAGCAAGCACTGTGAAAACTATTTCCGCCACCAAAAATATAACAACTAAACTAATTTGCCAGTTCTTGATTTTCATTACTTTGTTTCCTTTTCTTGCAAAACTTGCCTGTGCAAAGCATATAAATAAGATGAATTATAAATGCTGCCAAGCAGAAACCTAAAATATAAATAAGCAAGAAAACTAGATAAGGTACTTTTGGATAAATCAAACTTAAAAGTGGTAATGTGCAAGGGAATTTTGGACTTATATAGAACATGTTAAATGTTTCTGGTGTAAAGTTTGGAACAATAGCATTCAAAATCATTGCAACCGCAATTGCAACTACAAACACGTAGATTGCTTTTAAGAAATATTTAAAATTAATTTTTTCTCTATTATAAGCCACAAAATAGATACCTGTTACTAATTGCAATCCGTGGTGAACCATTGTTTGAATATTGATACCAATAGTTCTAACAAAAACATCACCAGGATAGGCAAACACAACAAATCCGCCAAAGAAGGCAAATGTTGAGATGTAACTCATTAAAGCATCTCTAACCTTGCCAGGTTTTAAACAACCTATAATTGGCAAAACATATAGCGGTGTTGAGCAAAGTTGATAAGGGAAAGCATACCATTGATAATGCCAAGTTGGAACACCATCAACAAGCCTAAAACTATATATAAGTTGTTTATACAACTCCAACACAAACATAATTGACCAGCAAACCCAAACAATTATTTTAAAAGATTTTTCAGTCCTATGCTTTTTTGCCTGCATAACACATAAAATGCAAAGTGCGACAAAGATAGCAATAAACAAGCAGTGGAACCAACCATAATAAGTTGGTGTTTGCATTTTACCTTGAAGGGCATATATCAACTTTTCAAACCAATTCATATATTCATCCTTTATCTTGTGTAATTTTAAAAGCAGCATATCATTTTCAACATTATTTGACAAATAAATTTTTTAATATTTATTTTGGCTATCTTTTTGCTTATATTTAAACAGAAACTTAAATTTTTTGTCTATTTTAAAAAATTTTCTTATTTTAGTTGACCAATTTATATATTAAATTGTTAAAATAGCAATACCACGATAAAATTGTAAATAAGAAAATTTGATAAAATGCTTATCACATTTAGTGGTAAATTATTAAGAAGCAATTTCTTATAATGCAGTAAAAAATTGATGCAAATTTAATTATCATTTATTAACATTAAATAGCAAGGAGAAATATGTACGAAATTTTAAACAAAATTAACAGCCCTAAAGACTTAAAAAAATTAGATATTAAAAGCCTTAATCAATTGGCAGATGAGATAAGGGAAGCTCTTTTTAATCGCCTTACCAAAATTGGCGGACACTTTGGCCCAAATTTTGGTGTTGTTGAAGCTGAAATTGCCATGCACTATGTGTTCAATTCTCCTGTTGACAAGTTTGTTTTTGATGTATCACACCAAAGTTATACACACAAAATTTTAACAGGCAGAAAACTTGGATATATTAGTGATAAACATTTTAGCGAAGATAGTGGTTACACCAACCCTGAAGAAAGCAAGCACGATTTATTTAATGTTGGACACACTTCCACTTCAATATCTCTTGCAACGGGGCTTGCAAAGGCGCGTGAATTACAGCACGGCAAACACAATGTTATTGCTTTGATTGGTGATGGAAGTCTATCAGGTGGCGAAGCTTTGGAAGGGCTTAATGTTGCTGGCAGTGAAATAAAATCCAACTTAATTATTATTGTTAACGACAACCAACAATCCATCGCCGAAACTCATGGTGGAATTTACAAAAATTTAAAAGAGTTGCGTGAAACAAATGGCAAATCACCAAATAATATTTTTAAAGCATTTGGTTTAGATTATGTCTATGAAGCAAACGGCAATGATATTGCAAGTTTGATTAAGGTTTTTGAAAAAGTTAAAGATATTAACCACCCTATTGTTGTTCATATCAACACTCAAAAAGGCAAAGGTTATCAACCAGCCGAACAAAATAAAGAAGCTTGGCATTGGACTATGCCTTTTGACCGTGCAACAGGCAAAGCAACAATAAATTTTGGTAATACTGAAAATTATTTTGACATTACTCAAGCATATATTGTTGAAAAAGCGAAAAAAGATAAAGATTTTGTTGTTGTAACCCCTGACATGCCTTCTAGTGCAAAACTCACACCAGATATAAGGCAAAAATTAGGTGAACAATATGTGGATATTGGTATCGCCGAAGAGCAAGCTGTTGCAATGGCATCTGGTTTAGCTAAAGCACGAGATTTGTTAGGAAAAACTAATGAAAATATTATTGCAGTAATAGGCGATGGTGCGGAAGCTCTCCGCCCCGGCTGCGTGA
>CAKVCF010000103.1 GCA_934725795.1 uncultured Clostridia bacterium
ACTAATAGGTCGAGGGCTTGATCACCTTCCTTTTGAGAAATGAATTCTTTAGGCAAAATTATATTTAGTGTTTGTATTCTATAAGTTCAGAAGAACGGCGGGCGCGAGCCTTGCTGAAATATGCAGTTGTCATTGTTCTAAGCAACCGAAAGGTTGTGTTCAATGAACCATGATGGTGATTATAGTTGAAAGGTTCCACTTGTTCCCATTCCGAACACAAAAGTTAAGCTTTCACGCGCTGAAAATATTTGGCTGGAGACGGCCCGAAAAGATAAGTCGTTGCCATCAACCTGATGAGAACTCAGTTAATCTGGGTTCTTTTTTTATGCTTTGTCGTCGAACAGCCAAATAAATAAGGGTTTCATCTACAACTTGTTTGTGGAAGGGATAAGGAACAATGGAGCAAAAATCGAGATTTGCAACTTGATTGCAAATGAGAAAAAGCGACAATTGCGACGCGGAGACGGCCCGAGAAGATAAGTCGTTGCCATCAACCTGATGAGAACTCGCTTAATGCGGGTTCTTTTTTGTTTTAATACATAAAGTAGTGATTTAATTTATAGATGTAGTATTGTTAATAAGTGAAATTTGTTTGAATTTTGAAATTTATATGATATATTAACTTTAGTAGGAGAATATTTGGTATGTATTTTTTTACAAGTGATATACATTTAGGGCAAGCCACTTCAGCAAAGGCTGATGGCAGACCATTTAAAAATGATAAACAATTTGAAAAGTTTTTAATTAAAACTTGGAACAAACAAGCAAAGAAAGGCGACACCATTTATGTTGTTGGTGATTTATTTGATTGTCATAGTAAGACTGACCCTTATTTTATTAATAAATTGTGGTTTGTTAAAAAAATTAAGGCAGACATTATTCTTGTTATGGGCAACAATGAAGAAAAAATTATTAAAAACTTTTATAATGGCAAATTTGAAGATTTTAAAAAGGTGTGCTTACAATCTGGAATTAAAGATTTTATAGAAAATGGATTTGTGCACATTTGTGGTCAAGATTTTTATTTAACACATAAACCTAAAAACCACCATAATGAATTGTTGACGTTGTTTGGGCATAGCCATAGAGCAATGGGTGTTTATAAAAGTTTTGGTTTTAATATTGGCTGTGATTTAAACCATTTTAGATTGTTTAGTGAGGGTGATATTGCTTCTCTTTTGGAAGGTAAAAAAGATTATTGGGACTGGGACGATAACTTAAAATTGGTTTAATCATATGTTTTAATTTTTTGAGGATTTTTTCGAATTAAAATAACAAATTGTTTTAAAATTTTGTATTGACAAATTTTATTCTGCTGCTATAATTGTGCTATAAAATAAAGGGAAATCAATATGAAAAATAACAATTTAATAGATTTAATTAACGATATAACAAATTCATATTTTGTTATAGAAAACAAATTCTCAAAACCAAATGGCGAGATACAAGCAGCAAATCAATATATGGCTGGAATTAATTCAAAAAGGTCTTATACAGTGTTGCCTTATGACAGAAATGGTAATGAGTGTGTTGCTGTTAAAGATGATGATTACGACAATCAGTTTTGCTATTCTTGGTTTTATAAAAACAAACTTAGTTTAGACGAATCAAACTTTATATTCTTTAATATTCAAGATCCTAAGGATTTGATTTTAAGGATTGTTAAATTTTTAGATAAGAATGGAAAAAATATCAAAGTTGACAAGTTGTTTTATATGAAAAACTCAACAGAATTTTACTTACATCAAGACAACAATGATATAAAGATTGCTGAAGTTAAGATTGATAGAAAAACATTAAGATCATATGAATATGTTCATTTTAATTATAGAAATATTAATATCAACATTATTCCAATGAGCCAAAAAGCATTTAAATCTCAAACAGCAAAATATGATGAATGGGTGGAAAATGATTTAGCTAGTAAGGCTGAATTGCAATAAAAAATAATTGTACATTTAATTAAGCCTTTAAGCTGTCTAACACAAATTAAAAAATGGGTTTTAAACGCTGGTAATTACAAAACTGACAAAAATGACTTGGAATGATATCTAAGTCATTTTTTGAAACATTATTACAAAAAATATGTTATAATAAAACCAGTATTTAACAATTTATACTCAATTGAGGAGAGCTACGTTAAAATGATTAAATTCATTAAAGAGCTAACAGGTATAATGACTAGACCTTATTATAAACTGAAATTTTTAAACCATTTGTCATCATTTAAAAATTTTAAAAAATGTATTAAATATCCAGATATTCATGATAAGAATCAATTATGTTTATTACCAAATTTTGAAGAATCAGATAATATATGTGTAAATAAAAAGAACGAAAAAATAGTTTGTTCTTTTCCGTGTATTTATAATTATCAATACAAGAATTTATATCAACACATTTCTACCGATGAAATGTATAATATATATAAAGAATTTAAACATAATTATCAGTATGATGATACCAAGCAGGTTAAATTTGGAACATTGAACAATAGACCAAGGGGAATAATGGTTACTGGTAAATCACAATATGTTAGGAACTGTGAGGCGTTGTATCATTTTGTACTTAAGAGATCGAAAGAACTTTATTTTAAAAAATATCAAAATAAAATAGAAAGACAAACAAAAGAAAAACAAATTAAAGAGGAAGAAGAAAGACAACAAAAATATAAGGAATCTATTCATGTTATAAAAATAATTGATGTATTTAAATCTTATAACCCTTATCAAAACAATGCAAAGAGCATAGGAATCAAATATTTTATAACTGATACAAAAGAAACATTATTAGATTTTTTGACAGATAATCCAAACAAAGAAATAAATGATTACAAAATTACACGTTTTATTCTTGCTCTTGATCTGCCAACAGATTTAGACATTTTTAATAAAGATTATGACAAAATAAAAAAAGAGATTTTGGGTAAAGAATTATTTGCTCATGTTACAGAAGATCATAAAAAATTAGATATTATGATAGGACAAATATTTTATAATATTAAAACAAAATTTTAATAAATAGAAAAATTATTACAGCTAAATGGTAATTATTTGTAAAATTATATTTGTCTTTTATTGTTATAAATTTGATTATCTCAATTGGAATTCAACTACTACATTAATTTAGTAGGTTTTTTGTTGGCAAATTTGGTGAAAATTTGTTAAAGGATGTTCACAAAGCTTACACCAGTGATTTCATTTAAGCCTTCAAGATTGTAACTCAATATGCG
>CAKVCF010000104.1 GCA_934725795.1 uncultured Clostridia bacterium
TTTGTTTTGTTCAAATCAAATTTCTTACCATAGTACCTATTAAGATATAAATTGTTCAAACAAACCTTATCGGTTTGGCCCTTGAATTTAAGCATTTTATATGCCCCTTTATTTCAAGTGCAAGATTAAGATACCACATTTAAAACCTTTTGTCAACACTTTTTTTAAAACTTTTTTAATATTTTTTAAAAATTTTTTAAATTTTAGTGTTAAGGTTTATTTGGCCTTAAAAAATGCCTTGATAATTCAAAAGCATTGCTATAATAACACACCATAAAACTATTGTCAAAGGTTTTTGCAAACTTTTTTTAAAAATTTTCAAATTTTTTCAAAATCTTTTAAAATAAGGCTATTTTAGCCCTTTTATATGACTTTTGATGCCATTTTATAGTGATAAATAGCGCATTTACAAGTCCAACTTACCCTTTTACCACTCTTTATTTTGCGCATTATAATGTATAAGATATAGAAATTTAACTATTTTGACATGTTCTATATTTATATTCCTTATACATTTGAGATAATTTCACAACAAAAAAATGCGTGTTAAAATTTATGTTGACACGCATTTTAGTTTTTTATGATTTTTTTGAATTGATTATTTATTCAGTTGGAATGTTTGCAAGCAAGCTATCGATTGTGCAATCACCAAGCACAATATTTGTGCCAGCAATCTTTTTGGTCAGGTCAAGGCTGCTATCAATCAAGCCTGCAGATTGAAGTTCTTTTAAAGTTTTAGCATTTTCGCCTGTGATAACTGAAGATATCTGTGTTGAAAGGTTGCTTACATTATCGGTTAAATCAATAATTGAAAGCACTCCTGTTACCTCTTCACCAGCATCCATAACACCATTATTATTTTCATCTTTATAATATTTTGAAGTTGCTGTATCTAAAGTATAGTCAAGCGCTTCATAAATTTTAAGGTCATTTATCGCATTAGACAAACCAGACACTGTTATATTCTTTTTAACAAGAGTTGCCATAAGTCCAGTGATTTGTGTGCTACCTTTATACACTTTTCCATCACGCACTTCATAGTCAAGCACGTCTGCCAATGTCATACTATCTACCTTTGTTTGCAAACCTGTACTCATATCACCTATTTTAAGGTCTGCAATGCATTTAAGCACACCAGTTACCGCATTTCCCTCTTTATCTGTTACCGTGTTGCCTGAAATGGTGTAGTCCAACACATCTGCAATTGTCATATCATTGATTTTTGATTGCAATTGGTCAGCCATGTTGCCAACAGTTAAATTTGCAATAACTTTCAAAACACCTGTTACAGGATTGCCGTCTTTATCTGTTACTGTGTTACCTGAAATGGTATAGTCCATAATATCGGCAATTGAAAGACCTTGAATATCAGTTGAAAGTGTGCCAACTGTGTAGCCAGCAATTTTTGCCATTATGCCAGTAACTTCTGCGCCATTATCATAATATTTGCCGTTTGTTAAGGTATAATCCAACACTTCATAAACACGCATTGTTTGAATAGTATCTTCCAAAGTGTTAAGTTCTTTAACTTTCTTTTTAGATATGGTTGCCACTGCGCCAGTTACTTCTGTCTTAACGCCGTCAACAGTTTTATAAACCTTGTCTGCTGTTTCATCGTATTCATAGTCTAAGAAATCGGCCAAATACATATCGTCAATGATATCGCCAAGGTCATTAATCTTTTTAACTTCTTTATCTGCATCACTGATTTTGATAATTGAAGGCATAACAATGCCAAAAGCAGTTTCAAGACGTTTGATTGTCATATTATCGCCAATATGTGTGATATAAACTGGCAAACCTTGCAAAACTGACACATCTTTTAAATCGAATTTAACCTTGCCGTCAACTGGCACTTTATTCATATCTTTGATTTGCACACCACCATTTTCAATGGTTGCAAAATCAACTTCTTCGGTGTAATCTTTATCTGCATAAACTTTATCACCGTTTTGATAGCCTGTTTTAACATACAATGTCAATTCATCATCTAACAATTTTTCAACATCGCCAGTTGGAGTGTAAAGTTGGTCTAAGTCGTTAACCGAAACATCATTCAAAACATCAGTAAGCCCTTCACCCAATTCAGTTAAAGGCCTTGTTTTAAGCTTTTCAATATTTATACCTTTAATTTCTTTTGGCAATTCATAGTTAAAATCATGTTCGAAATCTGCCAAAGTGTAAGTATCACGATTGTTTGAAATGTAAATTGCTTTATTTATGGCTTGGCTTAAAGTGATTTTATTTAAATCTTCACTGCCTAAATCAATGTTGGTCTTGAATGTGCGGTTAATCCAATCTGGTGAAGCTTTAAAATAAACAAGTGCGCCTAAACCTGCCACAATGCCTATACCTAATAATATTCCAATAAACGAACCAAAGAAAAATGAGCCAATTCCACTGCGGCGTTTATATTTCCTTTCAATTTGTCCAATACGTTTGCCCATAAATACCCCTTTATTCTGCGTTAAATGTGGTTGATTTCATATTGTTTGCCAAGCAACTATACTTTTATCACCATTTATACGCAAATATACTTTTTGCTATTATTTTACCGCACAAAAATATATTTATATTTTTATTATGCCACAAAAACACCTAAAAAGAAAACAATTTGCTGTTTAATTTTATATTTTACTGTCAATATATGCGGTATTCATTTGCTAAAAATTTAAACTATAACAATGCTGCATCCTGGATTAAGCAAATAAAATTCTCTGTCCGCAAGCAAATCTGGACAATAATTTATTGCAATTTTACGTGTTATATTGCGTTCTGTCCAATTATCACAACATACATAATCTTCAATTTTTCCGCGTCCTTTTAAATTTTGACATTCATGCAAAAATTCACGTTTGATTGCTCCACCTACACCATGGCTACCATAGCCATGAATAACTTTAAGCACTTTATAACCGCCCTTGCGGCAAGCGTCCAGTTCAACCAAAAACTCAGCAATGGCTTGCTTTACAGTTTGTTGTTCACTTTTTATATCAATAGTTATCAATTTCATAATAAAATGATACTTCTTTTTTATTTTTGAAGCAACCTATTTATAATTAAATTTAGAAGCCAACTAAATTGTAACAATAATATTTATTTAGTATTTCAAACTAAAAGCCACTATTCTAGCAATGAAACAAACTAACAATAAGCCAATTTTAAGTTTTAATATTGACAAACTTTAAGTTTGGTTTTATTATAAAGCCATGAAAAAAATTGAAAATCC
>CAKVCF010000105.1 GCA_934725795.1 uncultured Clostridia bacterium
CACTTGATGATTTGGCGCATGCAAAAATTGTTTAACAACTTCACGTGTTTCAAACACCATTTCTCCAGCTTTAACTGAAAGGAAATGTCCGCTTCTACCAGGATTTGCTGTTAATTCGTTAATTGCTTTTTCAACCATTAATTTAACGGAATTTGGCTTATATAAACTTGTGGCGGCATTGTCAAAATATATCATATAACAGCATATGTGTCCAAATTGTGTTGTGTTAAATATATTCACCTTAACAAATCAGCGTCCTTTTAAATAAAATGTGTTAAACACACTAGGTGAAATATGAAATATTTAATAATATCTTACAAATCACGCAATTCTCTTTATGCGTTTGCACAAATTTTAAGACAATATGGCATTGCTTCAACAATTATTAACACTCCACGCAACATCGCTTTGAGTTGTGGGCTTAGTTTAAAAGTGGATTTTGGACATTTTAGCCGTGTTGCCAGCCTTATAACTAACACCAATCTATCAGGCTTTTGGGGTGTTTTTTTGCTTACAAGAACTTCTACTCACGACCAAATTGAACGATTGCTTTAAATTTGAATTTTAAAAATTTGACAAATCAACTTTTTTATGCTAAAATAAATTTATAATTCAACCAAGCCAATTTAATGGTTTAATGGTGATAATACCAGATAGGTTGAATTTTTTAATGCAAAACAATACAAAAACAATATAATTTGTTGGTAAAACATAATTGACTATTTGCCACAAATTTGCTAGTATGGATTTATGCAAAAAATGCAGCAAATTTTCGATTATCTTGACACTCTTTACCCTAACCCCGTTTGTGCTTTGGAATTTGAAACACCTTACCAACTTTTAGTTGCTGTTGTGTTATCTGCTCAATGCACCGATAAACGCGTCAATCAGGTTAGCAAACAATTATTTAAGGTTGCACCAACGCCTGAAAAGATGCTAAGTTTAGGTGAAGAAAAGTTAAAACAAATTATCTATCCTTGCGGGTTTTACAACAACAAATCAAAGGCAATAATCAGTTTAACAAAAGACTTGCTTGAAAAATTTAACGGTGTTGTTCCAAACAATATGCAAGACCTTGTTTCGCTTAAAGGTGTTGGCAGAAAGACTGCCAATGTTGTTATGGGTGTTGCGTTTAAACAACAAACAATTGCAGTTGACACTCATGTTCACCGCATAAGCAAACGTTTAGGCTTAACAAGCAAAAACTCCACGCCACTCCAATGCGAAACAGATTTATGCAAATTAACACCAATTGATAGGCGCACAAAATTGCACCACCAATTGATTTGGTTTGGACGTGAACATTGCAAAGCAATCAATCCAGATTGTGAAAACTGCAAATTGAAAAATATATGTAAAAAGGAAAATTATGAACACAGATAAAGTTACAATCAGCATAAAATCAGGCAACGGCGGCAGCGGTAAAGTTAGTTTTCACCGCGAAAAGTTTGTTGAACGTGGTGGTCCAGATGGTGGCGATGGCGGCAACGGCGGCTCTATCTTTTTTGTTGCCGATAAAAACAAAAACACACTGATTGATTTTCAATATGTTAAAAAGTTCGAAGCAGAAAATGGTGATGGTGGCAGCGGCAAAATGCAAAACGGCAAAAATGGTAAGGACATTTATATTAAAGTCCCTTGCGGCACTGTTATTAAAGACGCCAGCACCGACCAAGTGCTTGCTGATATGTACGCAGATGGTCAAGTATACCTTGCTTTGCCTGGTGGTCGTGGTGGCAAAGGCAACAATTTCTTTAAAAGTCCAACACGTCAATCACCAAGGTTCAGTCAATTAGGTGAAGTTACAGATCGGTATAAGGTTGTGCTTGAACTTAAAACAATTGCCGATGTAGCACTTGTTGGTAAGCCAAATGTTGGTAAATCTACCCTTCTCAGTGTTATCACAAACGCAAAACCAAAAATTGCAGATTATGAGTTCACCACTCTCAGCCCTAACCTTGGCGTTGTTAAAATTTTTGACGATAGTTTTGTGGTTGCTGACATTCCAGGGCTTATTGATGGTGCAAGTGAAGGTGCAGGTTTAGGGCACGAATTTTTAGCACATATTGAACGCACACGTTTGGTTGTTCATGTTATTGATGCTTCTGGCTATTATGGTAACGATATTGTTAATGATTACAACACAATTAACAAAGAACTTAAAAAATACAATGATAGATTATCAACATTACCGCAAATTGTGGTTTTCACCAAACTTGATTTGGTTGATGATATTGATGCAAAAATCAAATACTTCCGCGACAACGTTAAAGACAATGTTGAAATTGTGCCTATCAGTTCAGTAACACATCAAAATGTAAACGACCTTGTTAAAAAGGTTTATGCAAAACTTAAAACATTGCCAAAAAGTGAACCTATTCCAGTTGAACAAACTGAGCTTGCCAAGAAAGATACAACCAGCCTTAAAATTGAGATGCTTGAACCCCATGTGTTTGAAGTTAGCGGTGGCTACTTGAATGAACTGCAACGTGGCATTGTGTTTAACGACACTCAATCACTTGCCTACTTCCAAATGAGATTACAAAAAGATGGCGTTTATGACAAACTTAAAGACGCTGGCTGTGTTGATGGCGACACTGTAATATTCGGCGCTCTTCAATACGAAATATATTTTTAAAGTTTAATTTTATAAAATGTTTATACAAAAATTAATTTGATTATTTTATAAAAATTTTAGAACAAAAATATTAAAAATTTATAAAAAATTGCTTAAAAACGCCAAATTTTATGCAATTTTGCGCTAAAAAATACAAAAAAACAAAAAAAATTAGGAGAAATTATATGTTAGACAAAAAACAAAGAATTGCTTTACGCAGCCTTGCAAGCCAATTAAAACCTGTTGTTTGGGTTGGCAAAGACGGATTTACTCAAAACGTTTTAACACAAATTGAACAACAACTTTTTGATCATGAATTAATCAAAATTGCCATGCAAGAAAATGTTACCCCACCAACAGAATTTGAATTATCTGAAATGGCAGTTAAAATCAATGCAGAAGTTGTTACTACAATCGGCAGAAAAATTGTTTTGTATCGCCACAGCGAAAAGAAAAATGTTAAGCATGTTCTTGCTTAA
>CAKVCF010000106.1 GCA_934725795.1 uncultured Clostridia bacterium
CCATAACATAGTTGCTTACACCATTGTCTTTGTTAACAAATGTGCCATTCATTGACTTTGAATACTTATCGCCAAGTTGGAAAATATGCCCCAATTCAACTGCCCTTTTTGTGGTCAAAGTATCTGTATCTTTAACGCCATAAACATCAAGCAAATATTGTTTATGGTCTGGCCTTTCTAACAATTCTTGGTTAAAGGCTTGACCTGTTGCTGTGTCGAATAAAATTGTGTCTTCACCGATGTTTGAAATGCACATAAATTCTTCCGATTTCTTACCACCAAAATCACCATTATCAGCGCCAACAGGTTGAACATCAAGCCCTAATTCCTTAAATATTTCCTTGTATGCTTTTTTCATCTTTTCATATTGAACATCTAAGTCATTATAATCTCTGCCAAAACTGTAAGCGTCCATCATATCAAAGGATTTGCCACGCAACAGATAACCACGTGTGCGAATTTCATTTCTAAATTTAGGGCCAATTTGGAAGTATGTTACAGGTAATTGCTTATATGATGTCAAACGTGATTTTGCATAAGCAACAACTGCTTCTTCTGCAGTTGGAGCAAGGCAAAAATTGCCGTTTTTATTTAACGACCTAAACATAACACCACCATCAACATAATGGCTTAATCTGCCTGAATCAATCCAAATTTTTTCTGGTTGTAAAATTGGCAAAGATAATTCCGAACAACCATATTTTGTTAAAACTCTGCAAATGATGCTGTCTATATTCTTTTTAACCAAATAAGGAATATGACCAAAAGCATAAATGCCGCTTGTATATTGCTCTACTTGACCAGTTTGCAACAAGATATCTTGCACTGGAAATTGTGGATCAATGCTTGTTAATTTTTTTGATATTAAGCCTATTTGTGAAACTTTCATTATTCTTTATCCTTTTTATCTTTTTCGTTAAATTCTTTCTTTATCATTATAATCTTACCTTTGGCTTTTTCCAAATCATTTAAGCAGGTTTTCGCAAGTTTACAGCCTTCTTCATACAATTTAAGGCTTTCGTCCAAGGTTGTGCCTTTTTCAAGTTTTTCTGCAATTTCTTCAAGCCTTTTAATGTTTTGTTCTAACATAATTTCTCCTTATTTGTGATTTTTGCTTCCAATTTAACATCTTTTGCAACAATTTCGATTTTATTACCAATTTCAGTGTTTTTGAATTCAACTGGCTTGCCATCAATGGTTACAAAAGAATAGCCTTTTTGAAGCAATTTTGTCGGGCTGAGTTTGTCCAACGTGTTAAGCATCAATTCAACGTTATGAGTTGTTGTGTTTAGTTTGTTTTCAATTGATTTATCACACACGTTCAGCAAATCATTAATATGCAAAATTTGGTCAGCAACAATATCGTTTGTATGCTTTTCAATACTGATAATAGACATTTGGCTTGCCGCTTCAAGTGTTTGCAATTTTTGTGTTGTTATCTGCTCTATTGACTGTAAAGTTTCCTTCACATAGCGCATCATATCTTTGCAATCAAATGTTACAAGTTCTGCCGCTGCACTAGGTGTTGGTGCACGCAAATCTGCCACAAAATCTAATATGCTAAAATCAGTTTCATGCCCTACTGCGCTTATAAGTGGTTTATTGCAAATATATGCAATTCTAGCCAGGCGTTCATCATTAAAAGGTGCTAAATCTTCAATGCTGCCACCACCACGAGCCACAACAATCACATCAACATCTGTGTAATTGTCAAAGTACATTATGCCTTCAATCACTTGGTCAACAGCATATTTACCTTGCACTTGTGCGTCATAAACATAAATATCAAGGTTTGGATTACGTCTGCTTGTAACATTGCGAATATCTTGCAAAACCGCACCAGTTGCACTTGTAACAACACCAATAGAATTGATAAACCTTGGCAACGGAATTTTGTTTATATCATCAAACAGGCCTTCTTTGCCAAGTTTTTCTTTAAGTGCCAAAAATTGTTGATATAATTCACCTTGTCCGCATAGTGAAATTTTGATAACATTAAGTGATAATTTGCCACCTTTTGGGTAATATTTAACATTGCCTCGGCACTCTACCATATCGCCTATTTTAAACTCTTGTACTGCGCCAAATTGCACGCAAGATAGCATATTTTCGTTATCTTTAATTGTGAAATATGCAATGCCACGAGTAACAGAAAAACTAGACAACTCACCCGTTACAGCCACATCTTCTAAAATGATTTCGTTGTCTATTAAATCTTTAATTATCTTATTAATTTGCGAAACGGTAAAAATTTTCATCTTAAAGTTGTTTAGTTATACATATCAGCAAGCACGCCATTGATAAATTTTGGGCTTTTTTCAGTTGAATATTTTTTAGCCAATTCAACGCACTCATTGATAACAATTTGTTTTGGATTTTCCTTAATGTAATCCAATTCAATAACAGCCAAAATTAAGATTGACAAATCAATTTTAAAAAGCCTTTCAATTGTGTAGCCCTTTAATTTTGATGCAATTTTATCGTTAATTTCTTGGTAATGTTCAGCAAAATTAGTTAAAATTTTATTAATAAATTCTAAACCTTCTGCATCAACACCTTCAAGAAGATCCTTTTCATCTTCTTCAGGATTAAAAAATTTAGAATATATTGTTTTAAATGCCAATTCACGCATTTCTGCTCTTTTCATAATTCTCCTTTGCAAAGCAACTGTTTTTTTTGCCTAAATTTGCTAGGCTTAAACAGCAAAATTGTTTTAAATGCAAAAACTCTCTCTAATCTAGAGAGAATTTTTTTCAGCATCCATGATATGCACATTAATTGAAACTATCTTTAATGGAAGCAATGAATTAATGCTGTTTTTAACATTTTGTTGCACGCGATAAACAATGTCGTTAACTTCAACATCTGTATCTACCACAACATAAATATCAATAACAACACCAGATTTAGTGTATTTTACACGTACACCACGCCCTATGTTTGAATCAAACAATTTTTTGAAGAAAAACCTTTTAGGTTGATAAAGGTCAATCACCCCATTAATTTCTTTGGTGGCAAGACTGATTATTGAAACAACCATATTC
>CAKVCF010000107.1 GCA_934725795.1 uncultured Clostridia bacterium
GACCAATACGTTGCATAGGTGTTTCAGCCGCAATTGCAGCAACATCTTCTTTGCTGTATTGATTGTTCATTTTTGTGTTGATAAAGCCTGGGCAAATAGCATTGACTGTTATGCCACTAGGACCTAATTCTTTTGCCAAAGCAAGGGTAAGAGAATTGATTGCACCTTTTGTTGCTGAATATAGGCTTTCTGTGCTTGAACCAACCACGCCCCAAACAGATGAAATGTTGATAATTCTGCCATATTTTTCACTTATCATTGATTTGCTTGCGCTTTTTATCACATTAACGGTGCTTTTAACATTGCTTTTAAAAATAAAGTCAAAATCCTTGCTTGTTATATCTTGGATTTGCTTTGTGGTGCTAACGCCTGCACAGTTGATAACACAATCAATTTTTTTGTTGGTTGTAATAATAGATTCAATCAAAGCATCAACACTTTTGGTATCTGTTAAATCACATTTAAAAATCTCAATATCACAATCTTTGGCATGATTTTGTTTAAGCATAATCACAGGTGTATCGTTTTGGTGATACACTAAAAATAAATGGTTGCCTTTTTCAGCCAACTCTTTTGCAATTTCAATACCAATGCCGCCGCTTGCGCCTGTTATTAATATATTTTTCATACCTTTATTATAGCACGCAAAATAAGATATTCCAAATTGATTTTATTGCGATATTATTAAAAAATTAGCAAAAGCCTAACTTTAATTCAAAACTTTTAATCATTTCATGTTCTTATTGCGCTTTTAAATTTTTACATTAAAAACTTGTTTTTAAATGTTTGACTTTTGCTTTGCTGTAAGTATAAAATTAAAATAGTAAAAGGAGAAACTTATGGCAGAAAAGAAAAACACAAAATCAAGCACAAAATCATCATCAACAAAATCTTCAAGTGGTTTCAGTTTAAACAAATTTTCACTTTGGGTTATCATTGCTGTTGCTGTTTTGTATCTTGTTTCAATGATACTTTCATTATGTGGTGTAAACTTTAAAATTGTGGCAGCACTTCAAGGCGTTGCAACTGCAATCATGATTTGCATTGTTGCGGTTTTAGCTTGGCGTTATGTTGCTAAAAAGCAATTGGTTTGGAAAGTTTTATACATCGTTTGCTTGTTGGTTGTTATTGCTGGCGTTATCATTCCACTTATTAAATAGTTGAATTGTTAGCACAACAAAAAAGTAAAGCGAAATTTAAATTTGTCAGTTGCAAAAAATGCAACTGACTTTTTTAATGCTAAAAATTAATTTTTACTTTTTATAAATTGGCTGATAGTGCAGTTTAACATAACTTTTATGTCGTAAATATGTTTGACATAGGTTGCTTTTAATTATATAATTAAAATATGAAAAAGGCACTTAAAACAATTTTTATTGTAATTCTATGCTTGGCAGCCGCCGCTGGCACAGGTTATTTGTTTTTTGCAAATTTAACAAAGTCTGTTTCAGCGTTTGAAAGTGTTAACGCTTTTTACAATAGTGTTGAACAACATGAATTGCAATCAAAAATACGCAAAGTTGTTGTTAATGATAGTGCAAGGTTTAATCAGTTGAATAGAACTTACGCCGATTTGAAAACAACAATGTTTTACACAAGTGCAAATGTGTTTAATTTAGAAAGCACCAGCGTTGGCAACAATGTTAACAAAAAACTTACTGTGCTTAAGAATTCATCAAATCAGCTTGAACTTTTGCTTGATGAATATGCTGTTAAATGTGAAGTGGAAGGTTTTGACAAGGTTGCAGGTGCTGACGATTTATATGTTCAATTTGCAAAATACCTTTGCGATTATGCTGAATTTGTTGATTATTTAAATCAAATTGCAAGCCAATATGTTTCAACTTCAGCAATCGATTTGCGCTTTGCAATCACTGACTTATATGTAAATGTGGTTAAAACAAGTTTAGCAGACATTTCAGTAACTGACACAGATTTGCCAACATTGGCTTATATGTGGAATCATTATTATGTTGTTGAAGGTTATATAAGCACAAAAAATCCAAATGGCGATTTTGCAATAGAAAACAACAAGTTTATTGAACATTATAATAAATGTAATAAACAAAGTTTTGCAAAAAATTTGATTTTTAATTTAACAATTGCAACTGCGGATGCTGAAACAGACGAATTGCGTGCAACTTATTATTTAAACATAATAATGGGCAATTAAAATAAAAAGGTAGATATGAAAAAGTTTTTGGTTGGAGTTTTAACTTGCTTAACAGCACTTACAGGTGTTGTTTGCTTTTCTGCCTGCAGCGACAATAAACAATACAATCTTGCAAATTTAAAAACAGAATATACAAAGGTTGCTGATGGTTGCACATCTGCGTCTGTTCAGGCTGGCAAAATTGAGTTTGATTATTCAGTTTTTAAATCTGGTGATGAAAGTTATTTCCAAAGTGTGGTAAATTCAACTGACCCTTACACACGTTTGAATGATTTTTATAATCCACTATTGCAAAACTCAATGAATTTTGTTTATCAATATATGGATGTTTGTTCAACAAAAACAATAAAGGTTAATGCCAAAACAAAACAAACTTTAGATAAAGATTTAAGTTCACTTCAACTTGCTTTAAAAAATGTAGATGACCATGTGTGCAGCTTGGCAAAGAATGTGCATTTTGCTGAAGATTATACTTCAATAATTTGTTCAGTTGGTTACACTTCATTGTTTGATTCTTACGATGCTTTGCTTTCCGCCTCACTTAAATTTAACTTTGACTTGGCAAATATTTATTTTGATAAAGCTTTAACCAGCGCACTTGAAGATTATTCTCAATACACAGTGGAAGAATTTGATGCAAATAGGGCAGTTATCAATTTGAAAAGCCAAACAGACTATCAAATAATTAACTTAACACGTGTGTATTATAGCACCTATGTTAAAGGCAATGCGCTTACAACAGTGTTTACAACAAAAGATTCAAACAATAAATTTGCATCACCAGATGTGAATTATAAAAACTATCTTAACAACATCGCTAAAGTAACACTCAGTGATACTTTCCTTGCAACATTAACATCTAAAA
>CAKVCF010000108.1 GCA_934725795.1 uncultured Clostridia bacterium
GTAATAAATATATCTAATTTATTGTTTTAAGCAAAAATTTATCAAATATTAAATAAAATCAATCAAAAGTGTGAGTTAAATTGTCGAACATATTTTAATTCTTAAAATTTTTTCTAGAGATTAGTTTTGTATAATTATTTATTGTATATTTGTTAAATTTTTAGATTTTTAAAAAACCATTTTTAATTGAATTTCTTGCTGTAAAATTTTAAGTTTTTGTTAACTTTTTTAATATAATTTTCAGTTTCTTGATAAGGGACAAAATCAAGTGTTTTTCCATTGGCTGAGTAAGCCTGATTTTTAAGCCAAGAGCGCACAACGGTTTCACCTGCATTGTAACTAGCAAGGGCAGTGTTTGTGTTGCCAAATTTGTTGATTAAATACTTCAAATATAAACAGCCAAAATTCAAATTTGTTTCAACTTCAAACAAGTTTTCTTCTGTTAAATTTTCATCTAACTTGTAATAATCACACATATAGTTTGCAGTTGAAAGTTTTATCTGCATCAAACCAATCGCACCCTTGTTTGATTTGGCATTTTTGTTAAAAGAACTTTCAGTGTTTATCACACTTGCAACCAAGGCAGGTGGCAAATTGTTTTGTCTTGCATAAAAGTTAATTTCGGTTTCATATTTTAATGGATACCTTTTGGCACGTACGATTAAAAAACCTGTTAAACAAAAACAGGCAAACACAATAAGGGCGGTGATAATGGTTGTTGTTTTTTTCATACTTATATGTTATGCAAAAACAAAACTTTGTAATCACAAATCAATAACTGGAAAATTGTACACTGGCTTTGATATATGTGTTGAAATCAGTTTTATGCCAATTTAGATAATGACTAATATTGTGAAATTTTATTTGAAATCTTTTGCAAATAAAAAATTAAATAACAAAAAATGGCAGCAAATATGCCGCCTACAATGTATGCTAAAATTAAAATTCTTTAAAATTTTTTGCAAATGAAATCACATCTTCACCAAATTTATCTTTTAATTTGTCGATGGCAGAGCATAAGTTTTCATTTTTTTGGTTAGTAAATAGATTCACTTGTTGCTCATCTGTTGCGGAAATCAAATTGCTAAGCGAAATGCGTAAGGCACGCACAGGTGCAAATTTTGTTCCTGCAAGGCCAATAAAAATTTCGTAAGCAAAATTGTAAATATCTTGTTCGTTGCTAAAATACATACTTTTTTTATGTTGAGCTCCGTTCCAACTGAAATCCGCATATTTGATACCAAGGTGAATTGTGTTAGCTTTAAAATTGTGTGCACGCATTCTGCCAGAAACTTTGCTTGCCAAATCGTGTAGAAAGTTTTTGATTTCGTCCAAAGTTGTCATATCATGCACGGCAGTTGCGCCATTGCCAACACTTTTTGTGTCTTCGTCCTTTGGAGTTATCAATTTATCATCATCAATGCCATTAACAGAATTGTAAAGATAAACACCAATCACACCAAAATGTGCTTGCAAAAAGGCGGGGGTAAGGCAATGTAGGTCATAAAGAGTGTTGATATTCATTTTATGCAATTTTTCAGCTGTGTGGCGACCAATCATAATCATATCATCAATTTTTGTGCGTTTTAAAATTTCAATGTGATTTTGACGGTTGATTTCAGTAAGCCCCATAGGTTTTTTCATATCACTGCCAAGTTTTGCCAAACTTTTGCCCCAAGATATGCCAATAGAAACTGAAAGGCCTAATTCTTGTTTGATTTGATTTTGAATTTTTGTTGCCAACTGGATAGGTGTACAATCAAACAACTTTAAACTGCCAGTTACATCAAGCCAGCATTCATCAATGCCAAAGGGCTCAATCAAATCGGTGTATTGATAAAAAATTTTATGGCATTTATCACTATATTCTTGATATTTATCATGCTTTGGTGCAACACAAATCAGGCTAGGGCATTTTTGCTTTGCTTCCCAGATTGCTTCGCCAGTTTTAACGCCAAATGCTTTTGCTAAATAGTTTTTTGCCAAAATGATGCCAGTGCGTTTTTTAGGGTCGCCAGCCACGGCAACCGCATAGTTTTTTAGTGAGGGGTTAAGCAAACACTCAACCGAGGCATAAAAATTGTTACAGTCAATGTGAAAGATAACCCTATCCATACTTGCTCCTTTTAATGTGTTTATTCTAAATTTTTGCAATAACTTTGCGTGGTTTAAGGCCTTTTGGTTAAATGTGTAGGGCTAAATGCCCGTTTATAAGCCAATTTGTAAATTTTATGTTTTTACAATTATAGAACATATGTTCGACATTGTCAACAATATTATGAAATTTATTGCGTAAATTAAACTTGATTTTAAATTGACTTTGGCTGGCGTGTTTTGATATACTAAAATTATTATGGAAAATGTTAGATTTATTAATGTTAAATTTATAAAAAGTGCAAGCAAAAAAGCCGAATTTGTGGCAGATGAATTACCACAAATTGCCATTGTTGGCCGCAGCAACGTAGGCAAAAGCAGCCTTATAAATATGCTTACAGACAACAGCAAAATGGCAAAAACCAGTTCAACCCCTGGACGTACTAGGCTTGTGAACTATTTTAATGTGAACAACCAGTTTTATTTGGTTGATTTGCCTGGCTACGGCTTCCACAAAGCTGGCAAAAATTTGGCATCAGCTTGGGACAGCGTTATGAACGATTATTTTATTGATAATCAAAACCTTAAATTGGTGCTTGTTTTGCTTGATTGCCGTCATGCACCAACCGATTTAGATAAGCAAATGTTAGATTATCTTGCAACAAATGAATTGCCAGCAGTTTTGATTTTAACAAAAACTGATAAAATTTCACGCAGTGAACTTAACAATCAAATTGCATTAATCGCAAAAGAATTGCGTTTTAACAAAGCGGTTATTGTGCCAACAAGCGCTGAAAAAAAGCAGGGTAAAGAGCGTGTTGCTGAAATTTTAAAAGATTATGTTTAAACTTAACTATGCTTAAACATTAAATTTGGATTTTGTTAAAGAAAGATAGTGTTAAAAGAATACTCAAAGAGCAATAGTAAATTAAAAATTA
>CAKVCF010000109.1 GCA_934725795.1 uncultured Clostridia bacterium
CGCTGCCATCTTCAGTTTCCATAAGTTGAGCTTTTAAACTGCTGCTGCCAGCATTAACTACTAAAACTTTCATAAATTTTTCCTTTTATATAATTGATAGTTAAATTTTAACACAAAATTTACGTTTTGCCAAACAATTTTAACCTGGCAACGAGTGTTTATTTAATGTTTTTGTTTCCTTTGCCCTACACCAACAAAATAAAAATGCTTTGTCTTTTGATTGCGACTGATGGTTTAAATTATTGAAATACTAAACATATTAAAAAATCACCGCACACAAATGCTAAGCAATTTATATTGCAGTTATTAAACATTTTGAGTTTGAAGTTTTGTTATTATAACTGTGTTAACAATTTCTTGTACTGTTGAACCACGGCTTAAATCATTAACTGGTTTTTTAAAATTAAGCATAATTGGACCAACTGCTGTGTAGCCTGCCAAACGTGAAGTGAGCTTGTAAGCGATATTGCCTGCGTTAAGGTCTGGAAAAATCAAGACGTTGGCGTTACCACCAACCGCACTTTTAACACCTTTTTGCTTTGCAGTAGACAAATCAAGTGCGCTATCACCTTGCATTTCACCATCAATCATAAATTTGCTGTTTTGTTGTGCAAGTTTTGTGGCTGTTGCAACACGTGTAACCATTTCATTGTTTGCGCTGCCTTTTGTGGAGTATGAAAGCAGAGCAACTTTTGGCTCAATTTTCACCACATTTTGCATAAATTCTGCGTTTGATATTGCTATCTCGGCAAGGGTTTCACTATCAGGATTTTCGATAAGCGAAACATCACCAAAAAGCAATGGCTTGCAGCCGTCTTTAAGCATAAGAGTGCTGCCTGTAACAAACTTTTTGTTTGGCTTTGTTTTGATAATTTGAAGTGCAGGCAAAAGCACATCGGCAGTTGTGTTGCATGCACCCGCCACCACACCATCTGCAAGATTGTTATAAAGCATCATCATTGCAAAATATAGTGGTTTTTTAACCAAGGCATTGGCTTTTTGCTTTGTCATACCCTTGTTTTGCCTTAATTCAAACAGCTGATGTGCAAAATCAGCTTTGTTATATGCTTCAATGTCAACAATTTGGCAAGCAGGTGTATAGAATGATTTTTCAAATTGTTCACGTTTGCCAAAAACAATAATATTTGCCAATTTTTGCTTTAAAATCATTTTACAAGCATCATAAACGCGCTTATCTTGATTTGCTTCTGGCAAAATGATTGTTGCATCAATTTGTTTTGCTGTTTGTTGCATAAGTTTAAAAATCTTCATCTGTTCTTCCTTTCCCTTGCTTAACTAATACTTTTAGCATTGTTAATCTTTTAACAATTCATTAATCTGCTCAATATATGGCTCAGTTGCTGCAATACCATTTGCACACGCCTTATCTGCCTTTTCTGCATTAAAGTCTATTTGGCTTATCTCAGGTTGGCTTATAACAATGCGAAGATCTGCATATCGCCTTCTTAAACGCACAATATTTTGTGTTAATATTGTTGTTGCATTAAGCACATTTTCAAGCGTATCTAACTTTAAATCTTCAACTTGGTCAGCGTATTTACCAATACAATCCACTGACACAATAACAGCGTCTGGCATCACATTGTGTGCAACGTTTTCAGGCATATTGTTGCAAAGCCCGCCGTCAACATACAACTCGCCATCTATTTCTTGTGCCTTAAATGCAGCAGGGATTGAAATGCTTGCACGTATATTGTTACGCAAAATGCCCTTCTTAAAATGCTTTTCTTTGCCTGTTTTAATGTTTGTTGCAACTGCCACAAAAGGTATTTGACAATCTTCTTGTTTAAAATCGCCTAATTCATCAAGCAAAATTTTATCAACTTTGCGTGAGTTCAACAAATAACCACGAAACAAAGCCCCTGAAAGTGTGAAATTACCAAGACTATTAAAGCCATGTGCAATTTCAATTAACTCATCACATTTTTTACCCGAAGCATACATACCACCAACCAGCGCTCCCATTGAAGTGCCAACAATCAGGTCTGGTTTTATGCCATTTTGTTCCAACACTTTTAAAACACCAATGTGCGCATATCCTTTTGCTGCACCACCACTTAAAACCAATGCTAATTTTTTCATATTACCCCTTTTGTTTGTTTGCTTAATAACTGCATATTTATGCTATATTTGCGCTTATTTATGAATATATTATATATGATAAAAAACCTAAAAGCAAACAAAATTGAAAGCAGATTGCGTGCAATAAATAAAGCAAAATTTTTAAGCAAAAACAAGGTCTTGATTTTTTTATTGCTAATAGTGTGTGCAATTTTTATTTGCAATCCTGCCATATATGCAAAAAGTTGTTTAAACGCAATCAGTGTATGGAGTGTAAAAGTGCTGCCAGTGCTTTTTCCATTTTTTATTTTTACAAAGATTATTGTTGCCTTAATTGAGCCAAAACAAACTAAATTGGACAAGGTTTTTTTTAAACTTTACCATACCCCCGCCACCAGTTCTAGCATATTTTTATTATCACTTATTTCTGGCTACCCTATGGGAGCAAAATTGATTTGCAATATGTTTGAGCGTGGCATATACACAAGGCAAGACGCAAAACGAATGCTTGCATTCTGTTCAGTCAGCGGACCTATGTTTATGATTGGCACTGTTGGTGTTGCTGTGTTTGGTGATATAAAATTTGGTGTTGTGATAATGTGTGCAAATGTTTTAGCCTGTCTTGTTAATGGCCTTATTTTTAGAGGCAAGAAAATAGAACAAGAAAAGCTGCAAACCATACAAATTGAACAACCAACAAACAATAGCAACATATTAGGCGACAGTGTGTATGATGCCTTAATTTCAATTTTAATGGTTGGTGCTTTTATGGTGCTGGCATTTTTGCTTATAGATGTGCTTAAAAACACTGGTATATTGATTTGCCTTTCTGCTGGCATTGCAAAAGTTTTACATATAGACGCAAATTTTGTTCAAGCATTTTTATCTGGCATTGTTGAAATAACACGTGGCGTTATTGATTTATCGGCTGTTG
>CAKVCF010000110.1 GCA_934725795.1 uncultured Clostridia bacterium
GACTAGTATTTTAAAAAGTGATATCATATGGTCATTGGCGCGTTAAAAACGGCAAAATTTTTAACAATAATTTTGTTTTTGTAATTAATTCTAAAAAGGATTAACAAATTTTTTCACAACCATTAAATGGAAATTTTATGTGTAAAGAAACGGATTATTTTGGACATATTTTAAAAAATCATTTAATCAACAAACGATTAAAAGATTTAGGTATTGGCTCGAATTATATAGCGTTCTATTATTTAAGTGAAATTTTAAGGAAAATGATACAGGATAATGCCGCAATACAGTCTTTTTCAAGGCAGATTTACCCTCGCCTTGCCAAAAAATATTGTAAAAACGATTGCACCGTTGAACGCGACATCCGCAATATTATCAGTGTCAAGTGGGACACTGAATTAAAACATCAATTATCGCATTACTGGCGTGAAAACAGCCCTCCAAGTTGCTGTCAATTTATAAAAATAATCAAAAATTTTATTACCGATGATTTTGTTTAATTAGGCAACTACGCTTAAATTTAAACCGATGTGCCGCAATAAAATAGATTATTATGTCAGTGTGCGTTTTTTTGTTGCCCTAATGGCTTTTACAAATCACTTGACTTGCGTTATAGATACAGCATTTTAAATTTTGTTATATTTAGTGTTCTAAGTCCCTGTATTTTTCATATTTTTAACAGATTTTTTTGATTTGATTTTCTTTTATGCAATGCCAGAATACATTGCAATCATTTTTCATGCTTTAAATCTGCAAAAATGCGACAACATTCGCAAAAAAATTTATTATTTCAAACTTTTTTTAAATAATTTTTAAATTTTCAACATTTATCAACATTTCCGTTTGACTTTGATTAAAATATTCTCTAAAATAAAATAAGTTATCAGTGCTTTTGAATATCAAAAGCTTTACATATAAATTTCAAAAATCATTATTTAGGGGTAAAAATGACAAAAAAGAAATTATCAGGGCAAACATTAACAATTATCGTTTTAGCAATACTTCTGCTTTTAACTTGTGTGTTTGGTGGTGTTTATGCTTACTACAGCCAAAAAAGTTCAAAAATTTCAGGTGTTGTTAAAATGGCAAACCTTAAAATTGAAATGCGCGCTGGCGGTTCAGACGGCACAAGCGGTTCAAGTGAAATTTTAAACACAAACAGTTATTATATTCCAGGGCAAGTGCTTCCAAACACCGCTTTAACTGTTACAAACTCATCAAATGTTCCAGTTTATATCGCCGTTGTTTACACTGTTAAAGCTGTGAATAATGACCCTAACAGCCCTGACTATAAACAAGAAATCACAAATTATGATTTGTCAAATCCACTTATTGGCATTCATGGTGATACAACTTGGTTTGATGGCCGCTATACAAACGAAGAATATGACACAGATTTTAGATATTTAATGATCAGCACACCTATTGCCGTACCAGAAAGAGAAGAAGATAAAACAATCACTGTTATTCCTGAAGGTAAACTTAAATTGCATGAAAAAATGGGCAATGCTTATCAATCAACAATTATCACTCTTACCTTCCGTGCTTATGTTATTGGTAGCGAACAAGCTAAATTAAAAGATCGTCTTAATGGTCAAACAACAGTATTAGGCAAATGCAATGTTGTTATGGACGCAATATTTGAAGCATTCGATTATAAAATGGCTTAGAAGCAAATTAATAAACATAAAAAAATCCACAACATTGTGGATTTTTTCTTTTTAATTATCACTTTTTAATAACCATAACAACCAACATTTTTTCAAATATATTATCACTTTTTTACTCATTTATGCAGCAAAAAACTCACCATATTTTGGTGAGTTTTTATTAATGTTGTAATAAGTTTTTTGTTGCTGCGTTTAACAACAAACTACACATGTGAAAAATGCAAAATATGCAAAACAAATTAGTTTATATTGCCACTTACTAAAATAATATTATAAGCAAAACAATATAAATATGTTTTATTCAATGCCTTTCATTGTAAGTGAAATACGTTTCTTTTGAAGGTCAACTGAAAGCACTTTCACTTTAACCTTTTGACCAACTTTAAGCACTTCGCTTGGGTGTGTAATATAAGCGTTGCTGATTTGTGAAATGTGCACCAAACCATCTTGGTGAACACCGATATCAACAAATGCACCAAAGTCAATAACATTACGAACAACACCATCAAGCACCATATCTGGTTTAAGGTCTTCCATTGAAAGAATATCACTACGCAACTCTGGCAATGGCATATCTTCACGAATATCACGGCCTGGTTTTAAAAGTTCTTTAACAATATCTTGCAAAGTAGGCACACCAACACCGATAGCGTCAGCAACTGATTGTTCGCCTTTCTTATCAATCAAACTTGGCAACAAAGTTAAGCCACCAGTTTTGATTTGTTCGTCTGTTAAATTGAACAATGCAAGCAATTTTTCAACTGCATTATAACTTTCTGGGTGAACAGCGGTGTTATCCAAAATGTTGTCGCCGTCAGTAATACGCAAGAAACCTGCACATTGTTCATAAGCTTTTGGTCCCATCTTTTTAACGTTCATAAGTTCGCTACGGTCGTTGATGTGTTTAACTTGGCTACGATAGTCAACAATATTTTCTGCCAAACTGTTTGAAATGCCAGAAACATAACTCAACAAACTTACAGAAGCAGTGTTAAGGTCAACACCAACGCTGTTAACACAATCTTCAACAGTGTTTGTAAGCACTTCTGTCAATCGGTTTTGTGGCATATCGTGTTGATATTGCCCTACGCCGATTGATTTAACATCAATTTTGATAAGTTCTGCAAGTGGGTCTTGCAATCTGCGTGCAATAGAAACCGCACTACGCAAGTTTACATCATAATCTGGAAACTCTTTTGCAGCAAGTTTTGAAGCACTGTAAACAGAAGCACCTGCTTCGTTAACCATTGCATAACTAACTTTGCGTGGGCAAGTTTTAATCAAATCTGCCACCAAAATTTCACTTTCTTTGCTTGCTGTGCCGTTACCGATTGCA
>CAKVCF010000111.1 GCA_934725795.1 uncultured Clostridia bacterium
TGTTAGCACTGTGCATAAAATAGAGTTAGCAATCAAATAATAAGAGTGCTAAAAAACAAAAAGAAGGTGAAACGTGAACGCAGACGAAAAAAACAAGCGTAAGCACCAAATCATATTGGTTGCGGTGGACAGTTTTATCAAAACAAACCAGCCAATCACAAGTGGTGGGCTTAACCAACATTTTAAAGATATAAGTTCAGCCACCTTGCGTAATGAACTTAATGCACTGGAAAGTATGGGGTACTTTAAGCAACTTCACACATCGGGCGGGCGTGTGCCAACCCCTTTGGCTTACAAAGAGTATGTTGAAAGTATGCTAAACAGCAACAAACTGGATTATGATTCAATCAAGGCTGTTCAATCCAATTATGAAAACAGGTCGTTAAGTTTGATAAGCACTTTGTCAACCTTGGCAAAAAGGCTTAGCAAGGCAACAAACTATCCAGCAGTGTTAGTTCAACATGGTTTAAGCAATTTGGTTATTGAAAACATTCAAATCATTCCGCTTATTCAAAAGGACGCATTATTGTTGGTTGAAACAAACGCTGGCATTATTGATGATAATATGGCGCTTGACAGCAACATTGACCGCACCGCTTGCAACGAGGCAGGCGACTATCTCACAAAGCATTTTAAAGGCAAAACAATCGGTTATATGATTGAAAACATAAACACAGTTTGTTTGTCGGCTGGCAGCCAAATTTTAAGTTTTAAAGAGCTTATTGATGGCGTTGCAAACGCACTTATTCAAGTTATTCAAACAAAGTGCGATGTGCAAAACGAAAATCCAACAAAAATGCTTGCAGGTGCAACCAAATCTGAGTTGGACGAAGCAAAAGATGTGTTTGAGTTCTTGCAAGATGCGGATAATATCATAGATGTTGTTAAAGCTGACACCAACGACCTTAACTTTACAATAGGTGAAGATACAACCAACAGCAAACTAAAAGGCGGTATGATGATGAGCGCCCCAATCGTTATTAACGGCGTGCCAATTGCAAGCCTTGCATTGGTAGGGCCAAAGCGTGTGGACTATGCTAACGTTGCGGCAGCACTTAAATTTATTGTAAATCAAATAGATAACTTAAAAGGAGGCAATAGTGGCTAAACATAAACACGAACAAGCCTGTGATTGCAACAATCAAGAAAACGATTGCTCTTGTCAAGAAACCTGCGATTGTGAACAAAATTGCGATTGTGGCGAAAACTGCACTTGTGATGAGCAAACCAACTGCAGTGAGGGTTGCAGCGGCAAAACTGAAACTGAATGCAAAACTGAAAATTGCACATGTTGTGAAGATAAGGTAGATTATTTATCTCAACTTCAACGTGTTCAAGCAGAGTTTGATAACTACCGCAAACGTATGGTATCAGCCTTAGGCGATGCAAGGCAAGACGGCTTTATGGATGCTATCACACAGTTCTTGCCAGCACTTGACAGTTTTAAAATGGCAACTGCAATGATAACTGACAAAAACACACTTATAGGTATACAATTTATTGAAAAAGGCATTTTAGATACTCTTAGCAAAATGGGGGTTGAAACAATTGATGCAACTGGCAAATTTAACCCTGAATTGCACCAAGCAATTGACACCGAAGATGCACCAAACTTTGAGTCTGGCGACATTGTTAAAGAGTGTTATAAAGGCTTTACCTACAAGGGCAAAGTGATAAGGTATTCACAAGTTATTGTTAAAAAATAATTTTATAGATAGAATGTAAACTTGTATATTTCTCGTGAACTTTAAAACATACAATTATTAATAATTAAACACAAATAAGTAGTTTAATTCAGTTCACAAATAAATTTTTAAGGAGATTAAAATTATGTCAAAAATCATCGGTATTGACTTAGGTACAACAAACAGTTGTGTCGCAGTTATGGAAGGCGGTCAACCAACCGTTATTCCAAATAGTGAAGGTAGCAGAACCACTCCTTCTGTTGTTGCTTTCAAAGGCAGCGAAAGATTAGTTGGTCAAGTGGCAAAACGTCAAATGGTTGCCAACCCTGAACACACAATTTACTCAATTAAACGTGAAATGGGCACAGACTATAAAGTAAATATTGACGGCAAACAATATAGTCCAGAAGAAATCAGTGCAATGATTTTAAGCAAGCTTAAACAAGATGCTGAAGCATATTTAGGTCAACCAGTAACTCAAGCAGTTATTACAGTTCCTGCATACTTTAACGATAGTCAACGTCAAGCAACAAAAAATGCTGGTAAAATTGCTGGTTTGGAAGTTTTGCGTATTATCAACGAACCTACTGCAGCAGCATTAGCATATGGTCTTGACAAACAAGATAGAAAGAACCAAAAAATCTTGGTTTACGACCTTGGTGGCGGCACATTTGATGTTTCTATTTTGGAAATTGGTGATGGCGTGTTTGAAGTGCTTTCAACAAATGGTAACACCCGCTTAGGTGGTGATGACTTTGATAATCGTATTATGGACCTTTTGGTTGAAGAATTTAAAAAGGAAAATAACATTGATTTAAGCACAGATAAACTTGCTATGCAACGTCTTAAAGAAGCTGCAGAAAAGGCAAAAATTGAACTTTCAACTTTAAGTTCAACAACAATCAGTTTACCATTTATCACAGCTGACGCAACGGGTCCTAAACATTTGGAATACACACTTTCACGTGCTAAATTTGAAAGCATGATTGCAGACCTTGTTGAAAAAACTTTGGTATGCACACGTAATGCGCTTAAAGATGCTGGTTTAAGCAAAACTGATATTGCAAACGTGGTTTTGGTTGGTGGTTCAACACGTGTTCCTTGTGTTGTTGAAGCATTAAGCAAAGAAATCCCTGTAACACCATTTAAAGGCATTAACCCTGATGAATGCGTTGCTATTGGTGCATCTATTCAAGCAGGCGTGCTTGGTGGTGAAGTTAAAGATGTGTTGTTGCTTGACGTAACACCATTATCACTTGGTATTGAAACATTAGGCGGCGTATGCACACGTTTGATTGAACGTAACACAACAATCC
>CAKVCF010000112.1 GCA_934725795.1 uncultured Clostridia bacterium
GTACTCTACCAACTGCGCTAATCTCCCATATTTTGTTGCAAGTTACGAATAGGCAACATTGCGATGCAACGTTATTAATATAACATACACAAAATTTTATGTCAACATTTTTTTATAATTTTTTTAAATTTTTTTGTTTTTGTTAAATATTTATCTATACGCTATATATTTGACTTTAAAACGCCTTTGTTTTATAATATAACATATATAAATATATGATTGTTTTACAGCTAAAAGAAGGCAAAACGCGGTGCTTAAAAATGCAATAAACTAAGCAAATTTAAGCATTTTAACATTTGCAGGCAAACAAACTAAATCATAAACATATAAACATTTAAGGAGTGTTATGAAATTATATAATTCAACTAGCAGACAAATTGAAGAATTTGTGCCATACAATAAAGATAGGGTAACAATGTACACTTGTGGACCAACTGTTTACCACTTTGCACATATTGGAAATTTGCGTTCTTATATTATGGAAGATGTGCTTGAAAAAGCATTGGATTATGTTGGCTATAATGTTGTGCGTGCTATGAATATTACAGACGTAGGCCACTTGTCAGGCGATAGCGATGATGGCGAAGATAAAATGCTTATTGGCGCAGAACGTGAACATAAATCAGTTATGGACATAGCAAAAGAATACACTGACGCCTTTAAAGCTGATTTCCTTAGCCTTAATTTACAATGGCCAAAATTGGTAGCACCTGCAACTTCATGTATTGATGAATATATAAAAATTATAACCGTTTTGCTTGATAAAGGTTATGCGTATATCAGCAATGGTAATGTGTATTTTGACACTTCTAAACTTAAAGAATACTACCGTTTTGGCAACCAAAATCAAGATGAAATGGTTGTTGGTGCACGTGATAGCGTAACAGAAGATGAAGGCAAACACAATCAAAATGATTTTGTGCTATGGTTCACCAAATCTAAATTTGAAAACCATGCTTTAAAATGGGATAGCCCTTGGGGCGTTGGTTATCCAGGTTGGCATATTGAATGCTCTGGTATATCATACAAATTCTTAGGCGAATACTTAGATATTCACTGTGGTGGTGTTGATAATAAGTTTCCACATCATACCAACGAAATTGCACAAACTGAAAGTTATTTAGGCCATCCATGGTGTAAGTATTGGTTCCACGTTGAACACTTGAACACCAAAACTGGTAAAATGAGCAAGTCATCTGGCGACTTTTTAACATTAACACGCTTAAATGAACTTGGCTTTAGCCCTATGGTTTATAAACTTTTCTGCTTGCAATCACATTATCGTAAACAGTTGGTTTATTCAACAGAAGCTTTGGAAGGCGCAAAATCAGCATATGCAAAGCTTATCAAACGTATTGCAACACTTGATAGAACTGATAAAAGTGTAGATAAGGCGGTTTATGAAAAGTTAGATAATCAATTTAAACAAGCATTGGAAAATGACCTTAACACTTCATACGCATTAACAACTTTGTATGATGCGCTTAAAGCCGATACTAATGACGGCACAAAACTTGCACTTGTTTTAAGTTTTGATAAAGTTTTAGGTTTAAAATTGTCAACAGCATTTGAAGCCCCTAAATCAACAGAGCCAGAAGTGGACGCTGATTTAAAACAAAAAATTGAAACTATGATTGAACAACGCCGCCAAGCAAAGGCAAATAAAGATTACGCGTTAGCAGATTCAATCCGTAATCAACTTGCTGAAATTGGTGTTGAATTGATTGATACTAAAGAAGGCACAACTTTTAAAATAAAAGGCTAGTGCTTTTTGGTTGTATAGACCTAATTAAATTGGCTAATAATTGATTAAAAAATACTAAAAATTAAAATATAAAATTTCGCAGTGGTATAAACATGCTTTATATCACTGTTTAAATTTAATTTATCATTTCAATAATTTATAAAGGAGATAAAATATGAAAGATAGTAGAAAAACTTTGATGATTTCAGGTATCATTTGTTTGGTTTCAAGTATGCTTTCAGTTATGACCTTATGGTTTGACTTGCTGGCAAAAGAATTGGTTGTTTACTCAATCGTGTTAGATTCTTTAGCTATCGTGCTTTCAATAACCACTGGCGTGATTTATTTGTGTGTTATGAACAAGGGCAATGATTGGTTGGTTGACCACAGAATGCTTTTTGTTGTGTTGATGTTTTTAAACATTGTTAATGGATTGATTGTTTGGCTTGTTTCATTTTGGGTTGAAATTGTTATCACCGAACAATACCGCATTAAATTTTTCAATCAAAGCAATAAACCAGGGCAAGAAGGCGACATCACTTTGCATGATAATGACTATGAAATCACAAGTAAAGTGGACTATATCAAAAGCGAGATTGAAAAATTGGACGAACTTAAACGCAAACACGTGATAACAGAAGAAGAATATAACCGCTTGCGTGAAGATATTATTAATAAGAATTTGTAAAATATTAAGTTGGTTTAGTTATTGTATCTTATAGTTTATCTCATATATAATATATATAGGCTAAAATATAAGGATTTGGCGTTAAATTAATAAAACTTAATAAATAGATTAAAAAGATTTAAGATTTTTTAAAAATATTTTAGGAAAACTTTAAACCATGTGGTATTAAGTTATAAAGAGAGATATTTTGATTTAAAAATCTTATTTTTTTTATTATGAATAACAACAAACTATGTTTACGAGAAAAAGCTAAGTAAAATAGTTTATCTTTAAGGGGCTAATAGCGTAAATTTAGCCTAATTTAAAGAAATTAAACATTTTTTAAGGAAAAATTTTTTTTACGGCGTATTTTGTGATTTGTAGGGAGAACTGATGATAAAAGGTGGGTTGCCAAGCGAATTTATTGACGAAGTTCGTGCTAAAAACGATATCGTTGATGTTGCATCTAAATATTTAACTCTTAATAGGCGTGGTGGGAACTATTGGGCTTGTTGTCCGGTCCATAATGAAAAAACGCCTTCTTTTTCTATTAAACAAGACGCTCAGTTTTATAAATGT
>CAKVCF010000113.1 GCA_934725795.1 uncultured Clostridia bacterium
GTGATTTATTATCACTGAAAATTGTGCTCCATTTTGGTGCAATATCAATGGCGTTAGAAGCTTCAACCTCATTTACAACGTCTTTTAATGTTATGCCTGCAAAATTGCCAGTTTGTTTATACAATCTAACAAGATAGAAACCATAGTTGCCTGATGTCAAATTGATTTTAAACAAGAAATATGCACTTGAACCAGCACTAAATGTTTCACTAGCATTGAATGTTATTATTGTGCCATTGATTGAAATGCTGTTGCTGTTAACATAATATCTAGCGTTTTGATTGCTTTCAAATGCCACAAGTTCAACACTTTCAACACCACTTAGTATGGTTTCGCCGTTTTGTGCAAGATTTTTTATCAATGCTCTGTTCACATCTAAACTTGCATCTGCATCCAAATCTACAACTTGTTGAATCGTAACAGGTTCATAATTTAATCCACTTTCAAAACCAAAGATATTGTTGCCACGATTTGTGTATTTATTTTCACCAAGTTTGTTGCCATATGCAATAACGTCATCCACCTTGCCATCAACTGCAACCATATAAACTTGTGAATTTGTTGTTTTATCGCTAAAAGGATATTGTGCTTCAACTGAAAGATAATTTTTGATTTGCAATGTGTGTTCGTATGTATAAGATACACCATCCATATATTCAATATGATAACGGATTGTTATATATTGGCTATCACCATTTATTGCACCAATAGGTGTAACAAACTTTGTGTTTGAAGCACTTGCGCCTGACAAAGTGTAGCCGACACCTTTGATTGTTTCACCTATTGTGAAGCAGTCATAATACTCTTCGCCATTAAGTAAAACTTTATCAATATAGATATTCTTTATCTTATCATTATTTAATACGCCTGTTGTTTCATCGTAGTTGAAATCAAATATGCTGTTTATAATATCAAATTGATTGTTTTGAGAATAAACTTCAGTGTTATTAGAATTAGATTTTGTTGTTGGAACATAAGGCAAGAGTGTGATTTCTGTTGAGTAAACATATTCTCTGCCTTCAAAGCTGAATGTGTAAATTGCTGTAACAATTGTATTTTCACTTATATTTTTAGTAACAATGTTTTCAGCCAAAGTGTATTTCGAATCAATTGAAACACTAACACTTGCATTTGTTACTGTGTTATTGCCATCACCTGTGCTGTTCTTTTCTTTTAAAGAAACACCATTAGTTAAATTATCATGGTTTACCATGAAATTTGCATTTTTAATTTCAGCTGAATATTTATTTACAACGTCTATATCATGTGATTCACCAACTTTATTGCCATTATGCAACAAAGTTAAATTGCATTTAATTGCATTGTTAAGGTCTTTTATATAACCAACATTAACAACACCATTTGAAAGCACAACAAGTTGTGCACCATCACTAGATTTTTGAGCACATTGCAAAGTAAAACCAGCATAATCTGTAAGTTCAACAAGGTCTTCACTATTGTAAATCAAATTTGTGATTTCACTGCCATAAACTTTATTAGATTTGTTAGTTGCACTATATTGTTGAATTGACAATAAATCACTCACACTATAATTTGTGTTTTCACTTGTTAAACTTTCTGCCTTCCAAGTTACAAAGTAATTTGGTTTAACAACAATATTTGAGAATGTTTCCAACAATTCATTGCTATTATCTAAAAATTCAACCAAATATGTGCCAGCAGCCAAAGCTAAAGTGCCATCGGTTATATTTTCTCCACCAAGATTGATTGTTCTATCATAAACACCATTACTATTTAATGCATAAATATTACAACTTAAAGCTTGTGCTGTGTTGTTTGTAATTTGGAACAAAGCATTGGTCTTAAATTCTTCATTGCTATTAGTTCTATTTTCAAACAATTGAATAGTTGTGTTTGCATAAATGTCTGTCCAAGCCTTATTCATATCAATTTGACGGCTTGATTCAAATGTGATTTGCCAACTGATTGCATCGGCAAAAGTGTCCATTTTAACTGCAAGAGAGATAGTTAAACGTGTGTTTATGAATTTTAATCTATCAAATTTCCAATCTCCGTCAGCATCACGTGCAATGGTTAAAACGTCTTCGCCTTCACCTTCGTTTACAACTGTCTTTAATTTATAACCTATTGTATTGTTAGTTTCATTACGTTGTGTAATAAGTTCCAAGTTTTCACTGCCTGAGAAATTAAAACCAAGCACATTGATATTTAACAAACCTGGCAAGTATGTGGTTAACTTAGCATCGTTTTCACTTGTTGTAACAAAGCCATAGCCTACGCCTTTTACTGCCTCAGGATTTCCATAGTTAAGTTTATAAGTCGTTTCGTCCTTAACTGTTACACTTGAAATGTCATCGTTATATGTAAAGTAACTTGCTAAATTTTTATCTGTTGGTGCTGATACAACAACTGATAAAACTCGGCTGATATCACCATATGTTGAAACCACCAAATCATAATTTCCAACTGGTAATGATGCTAAATCTGTAACATAACCTATGCCAGCAATAGAATAAAGAATTTCGTTATTATCGCCGCGTGTATCTCTATAATCAGGGCTAACATAGAAGCTTGGAACATCGGTCAACTCAACATTGTTTGAGTTAAGTGTGAATTGGTCTTGTTCATAAGCATAAATTAAACTTCCGTTTGCTTTATTGTTTAATGTGTAAGAATATGTGTAGCCTTGTGCGGAAGTGTCGCAGCCAATTTGAATATTCATAACTGCATTGCCAAGTTCAACATTATTAATTATTCTTGTTTCTTGGCCATCTTCATCCTGCCCTGCTGTAACAAATGCCAAAGTGATATTGTTTGGTTTATCAGTTTCAACATAAATCAAATTTGAGTCTACACTCACTTCACCATAAACAAATCTAAGTTTGTATGTACGTGGATTTGTTAAAGCTGCTGAATTTGCATTTTCATTGATACTGAATGTGATAACTATTGTTGGATTGCTATCTTCATCAGCATCATTTAAAACTGCATCCACAATGT
>CAKVCF010000114.1 GCA_934725795.1 uncultured Clostridia bacterium
ATATAACTGTTGTTTGCAAGTTTATACACCAATCCGTCAAGTTCAAGTTCCAGCAAAATAGAGTTCAGTTCGCTTGGCAAAAGATGTGTATGGTCTGCAATTTCTTGAAAAGTCTTTTTTTCAAACTTGATATAATCTATAACAATTTGTTGTTTGATGTCAAGTTGAATTGACCCCATTTTTTGCTTTTCAGCATTTACGCCTAAACTGCTTAAAACGTCTGCTGGTTCAAGTGTTATTTGTGCTTTTTCTTCTTTTATCAGTTTGTTACACCCCTTTGAATATGGTGCATTTATCTTGCCAGGTACGGCAAAAACTTTGCGGTTAAATTCATAAGCATCATGACAAGTTGAAAGCGAGCCGCTTTTTTCAGCAGCTTCGGTTACTATTGTTTCTTGGCTTAATCCTGCAATAATACGGTTGCGTGCCAAAAACAAATATGCAAGTGGCTGAATATTTGGACTTGATTCAGTTATAACCAAATTGCTTTCAGTTAGTTGCCTATATAAAGCAATGTTTGTTGATGGATATATATGATGCAATCCGCCAGCAAGCACTGCAATAGTTGAGCCGTCATTTTCAAGTGCTGTGCGGTGTGCCAAACTGTCAACACCCACTGCCATACCTGACACAATGGTTAAACCTGCAATAGATAATTCTTTTGCATATTCTTTTGTTGTTACCACGCCATAATCTGTTGGCTTTCTGCTGCCTACAATCGCCACACAATTGCTTGATAGCAACTGCAAATTACCTTTACAATAAAGGCATAAAGGTGGAGTGTCAACTTCCAACAACTGCTTTGGATAACGGTTATCGTATATTGTTACAAATTCAATGCCTTCGCTTGCAAAACCTTCAATTAAATTCATAAATTTTGTTTCGTCCAAGCATTGCGCCATTTTGTTAAATTCTTCGTCAGTTAATATTTCTTTATATTTTTGGTTACACAAAAAAGACTGCTTGATATCAGCACCATTTTCAGTGCAATCAAGTAATTTTTTCTTTTTTGCATAACCAAGGGAAGGAAACAAGTCCAACCACAAAATATTTTTTTCATTATTTGTCATTTTAACCGCCAAAATTGAATTAAATCCTAAATTGTATATTTAATTAACCAAGTAGTGTATTTGCAAATTTAAATCAAACTTTATTGAATTTAAATTGTATATTTTTTATCAAGTGAACGATATTGTATTGCTTCCAAAATATGTGCCTTTTCAATGTTTGGCTTGCCGTCTAAATCTGCAATGGTTCTTGCAACTTTCAATATTCGGTTGTATGCCCTTGCACTTAAATTAAGGCGTTTAAATGCATGTTCAAGCAAATCTGTGCACTCTTTGTTTAATGTGCAATATTCCTTAAACTCCTTATCACTCATTTTGCTGTTAGAATATATTTTTGTTTGTTTAAAGCGATCTAATTGAATTTGGCGTGCCTTATTAACACGTTGTTTAATTACACTGCTTGGTTCTTCAAGTTCATGCGTGGTTAAATCGTCAAATTCAACGCTATCAACAACCACATGCAAGTCTATACGGTCCATAAGTGGTCCACTGATTTTTGAAAGGTATTTATGTATGCTAGCAGGTGAACACTTACACTCATGTTTTTCACTGCCATAATAACCACATGGACAAGGATTCATACTTGCCACCAAAGTGAAATTGGCTGGATATTGCACGCTCATTGCATTGCGGGAAACTGAAATATAACCATCTTCCATAGGTTGACGCAAAGTTTCTATTGTGTTGCGGTTATACTCTGGCATCTCGTCTAAAAACAACACTCCGTTATGTGCTAAACTTATTTCACCAGGTTTAGCCTTTGCCCCGCCACCTGTTAACGCAACAAGGGTTGCGGTGTGGTGCGGACTACGGAATGGACGCTCAACAACAATGCCTTGCTTTTGGTCAAGCAACCCTGCCACACTGTGAATTTTAGTTACTTCCAAACTTTCTTCAAACGTCATATCAGGTAAAATTGAAGGGAAGCATTTTGCAAGCATAGTCTTACCTGAACCTGGTGGACCAATAAGCAAAATATTATGGCCTCCAGCCGCTGCAATCTCCATTGCACGTTTGGCACTAGCCTGCCCTTTAACATATGCAAAATCATGGCTAAAATGATGTTGTTTAAGTGCACTTTCAAAAGTCTTGTTTTGTGCTGGTTGCAACTTTTCTGTTCCTAATAAAAAATCAACAGCTTGTTTAAGTGTTTTAACTGGATAAACTTCAATTTGGTCTATAAAAGACGCTTCCATTTCATTGTCTGCTGGAATAATAAATTTGTTATACCCCATTTGTTTTGCACTGATAAGCATTGGCATAATACCGTTAAGCCTGCGTATTTCGCCGTTCAAACTTAATTCGCCAAGCACAACATAATCTTTTACTGACGCTTGTGGCACAACTTCTTGTGCAATAAGCAATGCAAGTGCAATTGGCAAATCATACATGCTGCCTTCTTTGCGAGTGTCCGCTGGTGCAAGATTTATGATTATTTTATTAACTGGATATTTATAAGTGCTGTTTTTGATTGCACTTTTAACACGTTCTTTGCTCTCCTTGATTGCTGTGTCAACCAAGCCAACAACATCATAGGCTGGCAAACCTGCATTAACATCTAATTCAATTTCAACTGGATAGCCAGTGATACCATTTAAGCCAAAAGATAAAATTTTTGCAAGCATTGCCTTTTCTCCTCACCTGTTCACTATACCAAATATTGGTAAATCAAGTCAAACAAAAAGTCGAACAAATGTTTGATTGTTAAAAATAATACGAAATTATTTAGTAAAATTATTAAAGTTTAATTTTTACAACAAGGCCAATTTTACTTAATTCAATCCATATTCAACTTAGTTATTTATAGCAACAAAAAAAGAAGACAGATTATCTCTTGTCTTCTTTAACTTTTGCGGCTTTACCTGAAAGATCTCTAATATAATAGATTT
>CAKVCF010000115.1 GCA_934725795.1 uncultured Clostridia bacterium
TTATTGACGTTGTGTCAAACATTGAGGAAGAATAAAATGGAAACAAACGATAAATTGCTTGAAATTATTAAACAATTAAACGATAATCGCAATAAATTATCAGCCTTGTTTTCACTTTATAATAGTTCACTTTTAATCGCGGAAGATAGCAGGGCCAATTTAACAAATTATTTTGAGCAACTTATCGACCATAAAAACGATTTAAGCACAATAACAAGGGACATTTCATCAGCAAGCAAAGCTGAACGTGCAGGTGTTTACACAAAAAACAAATCAAAAATCAATCGTTTAAACACTGAGGTTCAACAAGTTAATGCTGATTTTGCAAACAGTTGCAAAAAATACCGCGTTGCATTGCAAGATTGTGGCAGCCTTAAAACTGAATATAAACACGAAGTTAGCCAACTTTGCAAAGATTTTAAAGCCAACGTTGATGAAGAAACACCAGCAATTGTTATAAAAGGCTATAAACAACAAATCAAAATTATCAAAGCAATTCTTGATAAAATTGAAATGCTTGTAAGCGATTATAATGTTAAGAAAAACAAATTAGAAGAAGATAATGTGCGTTTTAATGAATTATATTCAAGCGTAAACACACTTATCAATCAACTTAAACAAACAGCGTAAGGGAGAAAATGAGGATTTTAGGCATAGACCCTGGCTACAATATTGTTGGCTATGGAGTGATTGAAACAAATGGTTGCAAAGTTGTGGACTTTGGCGTTATAACTACGCCTAAATCAATGAGTATTAGCAGCCGTTTAAACACAATTTATCAAGCAACATGCGAACTGATGGAAACATTTAAGCCAGACCAAGTTGCGTATGAAGAATTGTTCTTTAACACAAATAACACAACAGCTATTCCAGTTGCCGAAGCACGTGGTGTATTGATTGTTGCCGCTAAACAATACACTGATAAGTTGTTTGAATATACACCTCTGCAAATCAAACAGGCATTAACTGGCAATGGCAGGGCAGAAAAAAAGCAAGTTCAGTTTATGGTTAAAAACATATTGGGCTTAAGCCAAACTCCAAAACCAGACGATGCAGCGGACGCACTTGCAGTTGCTCTCACACATATGCAAACTAATTCCGTGATGAGCGACAATTCAATCTAATTTACAAAATTTAATTATAGAATAATCAACGACATAAAGGAGCGCAAATGAAGTTACCAATTTTAGAATTTGATGATGAAGAAAGCGTTATAAACAAAAATAGTTATTTACAACATATCGTTAATGCACCAGAAAATTATGGAAACATGTCTTTAATCAAAAAGCATAATATTGATTGCTGTCTTTTTGTGTTTTCAAAGGAAGAATTGCCTTTTGAAAAAGATTTAGAAATTTGCTATAGGTATATGTTTGGTAGCAACACAAACAACGTTTATAGTTACAAAAACAAGTTTTTAATAGCAATTGCACCTTTGGGTGGCCCTGCAGCTGCAGGCATTATGGAAGAATTGGGCATATTGGGTATTAGCAAATTTGTTGCTTGTGGGTCTGCTGGTTTAATTAATCATAGCATTGACGCAACGGCTTTTATGTTGGTTGAAAGGGCAATAAGAGATGAAGGAACATCATATAAATATGAAAAACCTGCCGTATATTCATATCCAGACATAGAATTGACAAATTTGCTTGCAACCTTTTTGAAAAAACAAAACTTAAACTATATCAAAACAACAACTTGGACAACCGATGCATTTTTTAGAGAAACACCAACAAGAATAAAAAAACGTCAAAAACAAGGGGCAATAGTGGTTGAAATGGAGTGTGCATCTTGGTGTTCTGTTGCAAAATTTTATGGATACAAATTTGCTCAACTTTTGTACACTTCCGATATAACTAAACAAGGGAATTGGGCATTTAAATCAAAGGAAGATAGAGCTAAATTAAAAAATCAAATCATTCAATTAATGATAGATTTTGTTGAAGAATGCATTGTAAAAAAGTAAAATAAAAAAAGGAGATATTTATGATTTTATTTTGGATGAAGGCTTTTAAAAAGCCAAGTGAAGGACAAAACAAAGAGTTGCTTGATATGTATATGGCACTAAGTGCTGAAAATCAAAAAAAGGTTAATCGTAAAACTAAGATAACAATTGGTGCTTATTTTACTTTGGCAATCCTTTGCTTGTTGGCAAGCACAGTTATTTTAGGCTTAGAACTTTTGGCTGGTATTTACACACCATACGGCTTGGTGTTAGACCTTGTTTTCTTTGGTTTGTCTATTTATGCTACATACACATCTTCAACATGGATGGCAGCTAAACCATATCAAAGAATTTTGCTTTGTGCTGACTTTGCTGAAAGCCTTTTGTATAACCAACCAGTTGTTGAAGTTGACACTGCACAATATAATATAGAACATTCTGCAGATGTTGTTGACGAAGATAAGAAAGAAGACACACAAAATACACCAGCTGAAGAACCTGCTAAGGAAGAACCAACTCAACCAGCAGACGATAAAAAAGAATAATCTTGCTGCGAATAAAAGCAAAAACTTAAAGAAATAAAAAAGCAAAGTGAAATTTATGCACTTTGTTTTTAAATAATTAACCTAAACAAAAAGGAAAAATATGATTAATTTTATTAAAGGCATTTTAAGAGATAAAGATTTTGAAAGTATAACCGTTGAAAGCAATGGCGTTGGTTTTCAAATCTATGTTACAAAAAGTTGTATGCTTGCCTTGCCAGCGTTGGATGAGGAAGTTAAAATTTACACATATATGCATGTAAGGGAAGATGAACTTAGCCTTTATGGCTTTGTAAGTCCAGAAGAAAAGCGCTTGTTTATGCAGCTTATTTCTGTGTCAGGTGTGGGCAGCAAAACCGCCATTGCAATTTTGTCAGCAGAAAAAATGAACAAGATTGTAAACAGCATTGTAACACAA